>NZ_JBTRXV010000090.1:0-15791 GCF_054608695.1 Thiomonas sp. | reverse complement strand
ACCGCCTCGGACGAGGGGTAGTAGGTCTTCAGGACGTGATGCTCGGGGGCTTGTTGTTCGGCCATGGTTGTCTCCAGATTCATTTTTCAAAAGATAGAATCCCGTCCGCGCTAATAATCGCGGCCGCGATGTCCTCCACTGTCGTGCGCTTGCTCATGGCCTGCCCGCGCATCAGCTTGTACGCATCCGCATCCGAGATGCCATGCATCCGCATCAGGATATTCTTCGCCTCAGTGATTCGCTGTACCCCGAGGAGCTTCTCTTCGACCTTTCTCAGCTTCTTTTGCTGTTCCTTCATGCGCACGTTCAGCTCGCGCGCAACGACCAGGGTGCTCAAAAGCCCGAAGGTTCGGATAGGCAATGGCAGGATCGCCTTCGCATTGGCCTTGATCACAGCCTCCACGATCGTCGGGTTCTCGAAATCGACGACAGCGATCAGCGTCGGCTCATCCTCCGTCTTGAGCCACTCGAAATTCACGTCCAGCGCATCGGGTCTGATCGCCAGAAAGACCACTTCCGTACGCTCGGGCAAAACCGGCAGCGGGGGCCAGAATGCCTGGACCTGGCATCCAATGCGTTGCAACTGCTGAATCAACTGCAAGCCATCCTGATTGTCCGGATGGAACACCAGAACCTTGATATCCCGGAGATCTTTCAATGGCGCTTGCGCGTCGAGAACTCTGGATCGCCTCCTGACTCGCTCCACCTTCAGATCTCCAGATTGTCAATCCTCGCCGCCCAGTCGCCCAAGGAGTGAGTCACCAAATAGGGATCCGGGTGCACGGCACGACGCGCCTCGCGAACAATCGTGAATTGCCCCTTCGAGTTCGCGATGCCGATTCGCGGGTAAAGGCAAGTATGGTGATTGCTCGGCTCGATTCGTATCCGGCCCTGCGGCGCCTCGAACTCGCTTCCCAGCACGAAGGGCAGGATCGCGGCAATTTCGTCACTACCCGATTTTCTCATTGCGTTGGCGAAGATGTGTACCTGGAAAAACGACGCTTCCCAACACATATTTGGGACGCAGAGATCCCCGAAGCCTGCGTTGTATCTCGCCAAGCAACTTCGATTTGCCTCGGACTCGATGCTCTGAAAATAGGGGGCAGACGTAAAATGCCCCGCAGCAATATTGGCCCCCATCTGCGAGATCTCCGCCTCCGAGGTCGTGAGACTGGCTATCGGCATTTGCTTGGGGCTGAGACCGGCCTCCGCATAGGCGCGATACAACAGAGTGGTGGAATCACCAACCACCGTCGAGAAAATAAAATCCGGCTTCTTTGCCTGGACGTCACGGATCACGTTCTGGAAGTGCTTGAAATCTGCCGTCAGCGGAACGTATACCTCGGCCAATTTCTTGCTGTCGGGGTGCTGCTGGACCAACTCACCCATGATCCGATTGGATTCGTAGGGATAGATGTAATCGGAACCCACCAGATAAACCCTGGCGCCGAAATTGGAAACCATAAACTCAGCCAGTTGCACGCTGTTCTGGTTCGGCGCAGCGCCCGTATAGATAACGTTGTTCGAAAACTCGAAGCCCTCGTAGAGGGTTGGGTAGAACAACAGTTTGTTCCATTTCTCGATGATTGGGATGACCGCCTTCCGACTACTGGACATGTAGCAGCCGAAGATGACGTTAACCTTGTCCCTCGTGATCAATCGCTCTGCCAGCCGCGCGTACATCGCGGGATCCGACTGAGCGTCGTAGCGCACTGGGAGGAGTTCACGACCATCGATCCCCCCCTGCTTGTTGATATCGTCGACGGCCAGCAGCGCCCCCTGGAGCTGCGAGCGTCCGATCGTTGAGGTAGCTCCGCTATCAGAGAAAAGAAGGCCAATTTTTACAGGATCTTTGTTTGACACGATTGGGGAATAAAAAAGCTAAGAATTCAACTGAAATTACAGGCTGTAAGTGACGTCGCCCAAAACGGCGATAGTTCTACTTGTCGCTCTTCTCGGGCCCACGGCATCGCTTTTGGCTCGAAGCACCTGCTAGCGCCAGGATAGCCGGGCATAGATTTCGACGACGTCGGTCAGCAACGACATGGCCGTGCGCAAGATCCGGTAGTTCCCGTAACCGAAAATCGTCTCGACATAGGACTCGGCCTGTGGATCGACCACCACGGCGTACACGTTAATCCCCGATTTTCGGGCCTGTTGCACTGCCGCGCGCGCATCAAACACTAAGTATTTCTCATCAAAGATGTCGACATCGGATGGCGCTCCGTCCGTTACGACCAGAATCGCCCGAGAATCCGCGGTTTCCTCCGCGAGACAGGCAGTCGCATGGCGAACCGCCGCGCCGATGCGGGTAGAGTACCTTCCAGCCACGAATCCAACGCGCGCGATCGCCTCCCCGTCCAATGGCACTCCGAAATCCAGCAGCTTGTAATAATTGACCTCGGCCCGGGTATTGGAACAAAAGCCATGGATGGCGACGCGGTCGCCAACTTCAAGAAGGGTGCGCGCAAAAAACAATGCTGCCCGCTTTTCCATCTCGAGGATTGACTCTTGCCCTTGGGCAATAACATCATTGGTCGATTGCGAAGTGTCCATCAGCATCAAAACACTCGATGATTTTTCAGATCGCGGGTGACCAATGAACAGCCGGGGATCTGGTGTCTCGCCCTTGCGCCTGTCAATCATCACCTCAACAGCAGCGTTCAGATCAAGCTCATCGCCTTCCCATTGGCGTCGCAAGCGCCTTTCCCTACTCAGACGACGGACCCGATTCAGGGGAATCGACGGCAGCCCGGCCATCAACGCCTGAGCACCGCCAGCTATGGTCCTCACGGCCGGCTGCCGGCGAAGTTTGTCAATGACCGTACACCAGTTCTGGCGATGAATGCCGATACGGTAATCCCATTCGGCATGGGTAGTGCGTGCAAGTTCCAGGTCTTCATCATCCTGCTCGCCGCCGCCTTCATTGCTGAACGCGTCTCCCCCCATTCCGTCGCTTCCCTCCCGCTCCATCGGGACGTGCAGATCCATGGCTTCGGGCGGGGGAATGTTCGGACTTTCGAAGTCCCATAGATAGGAGTTGTCATCCCTGTAGGGCGGCGACACCACGTATTGCTGGGGATTGAACCGGACCCGCAGCTGGCCAAGATCATTGGCCAGCACCGAGGCGATGCGGCGAAATTCGTCGTAGTTCTCCAGATCATGCGCAGCCGCGCCGAACAAGGCGCGTGCCTTGTTCACCCATGCGTCTCCATCCTCGTAGCTTCCATCAATCAGGGCGAGGTTCATCCTGGAAATCATTCCCGAAAAACTCATCGCGTAACGATCAGGGGTCTCGACATAGTCTCGGATAAATTTGGTGAACCAAGCTCTCACACCAGGATATTCCCGCATCAGGAGGTGCTCGACGCGTGCGTCTTCGATTGCCGAGACCACTGCGACGCCCATGGGCTTCAGGGCTGCTGCCGGACGATGCGCCTGCGAATAGCGCAAATGCGCGGCCGCATGCGCCACCGCTGCGCGGTAAAGCCGGTAGCAAGCGCCGCTGTCACCACAACCCGGTTGATCCTGGAGCAAAAAATGGGCGGGTGTCAGAACAGGCCGGGCCGACAAGTCTGCCGCCTGCTCTTTGGCGAGCAGTTGAACCGACAAGCTGTTTCCCGAAAGGCCTGTGAGCAGCAGAGTCAATGAGCGCAGCGATGTAGCGAGCTCAAAGCTCCCAACCAATGGAGCCACGTGGTGCACGATGCTTTAGGCCTTGGGCCCCCTTGACTGCGGCACGGGCGCCGCGATGCCCCTCCTGGCTGTTGGCGGCATTTCACGGCTCGCCTGCGCGCAGGACGATGGCCACGGCATGGTGTGCGAATCCGGCATTGCATCGCGGTGCAACAACAAGAAACTGCCCTGTTCCCCACGAACGATGCGGCTTGCACGCCCGAATGACCCTGCGCGCTCCAGCGTACACGCTGGGGCGCCGGCCCAATCTGTGTGCCTGATTCGAGCTGTCGCCATGATCTGCTCAGGCCTGCACGCCGACGCAGCAGCCCTGCTCCACAACGGAATCATCGAAATAGGCCGCGATGAACCCATGCAGTGCCAAGGCCATCTGCGGGTCGTCGGTTAGGGCATGGGTCATCGTCATCGCGCAGCTATCCGCCGGCGAAATACCGGAAGCAATCAGCATCCCGGCATATATCAGCATGCGGGTTGAAATCCCCTCGTCCAGACCCTGGTTCTTCAAGGTCCTCGATCGGCTCGCTACGCCAACCAGGCAGACGGCCGTCTCCAGGCAAACTCCCGCCTCTCGCGCCACGATTTGCGCCTCCACCGCCGCCTCCGGATAGTGAAATTCGAGGGCCGCAAAGCGTTGGCGGGTCGATGCCTTCATGTCCTTGCTGCGGCTCTGGTAGCCCGGGTTGTACGAAACTACCAGTTGAAAATCCGGGTGTGCATGCACCACCTCCCCTTTCTTATCGAGGGGAAGTATGCGCCTCGAATCGGTCAGGGGGTGGATGATCACGGTGGTGTCCTGTCGCGCCTCCACGACCTCGTCGAGGTAACAGATCGCCCCGTGACGAACCGCGAGCGTGAGCGGCCCGTCATGCCACGCCGTGCCACTGGCGTCCAGCAGGTATCTGCCGACCAGATCGGAGGCGGTCATGTCCTCATTACAGGCAATGGTGATGAGTGGCTTGTTCAGGCGCCATGCCATGTACTCGATAAAGCGCGTCTTGCCACATCCCGTCGGACCCTTGAGGACCAGCGGCAAACGATGTACATACGCATGTTCATACAGCGAAACCTCGTTGCGCGCGGGCCGATAAAAAGGCTCCTCGCGAACCAGGTAACTGTCAAGGGAAAAGGACACGTCCGACCTCTTTCGGTTCATGGGCTGGCAGGCACCAAGCCTGCCAGCTGAGGACACAATCAGCGATGCGCGCTGGCCTCGTTCGGGATGCCATCCATCGGGCACTCCTCCGTCCCCACGGTCGTGCGCGTGAATGACTCAACCATCTTGCGCGTGCCCTCGGGGTCGTTCACCCACTTCCCGTAAAACTCGAAGGGACACGCCGCCACGCCGTTTGCGCCCTCGCCGGAGTTGATCAGCCCCGTGTAGCCACGGTGAACCAGCTTGAACAGGTGGTTTTGCGACTGCATGTTCTTGCGAGCATCGCGGATCAGCCCGATCGACAACTCCGCATACTGGATGCCCATGTCCTCTTCACCGCATTCCCCAAGGGTGCGTCCGTCGAAGCCGATGATCGCCGAATGGCCGAAGTAGGAATACACGCCGTCAAAACCCGAGGCGTTGGCCACGGCGACATACACGTTGTTCATGAAGGCCATCGCCTTGGAGACCATGACCTGCTGGTCCTTGGCCGGGTACATGTACCCCTGCGAGCGCACGACGAGCTCCGCGCCTCGCATCGCGCAGTCGCGCCAGATCTCCGGGTAATTGCCGTCGTCGCAGATGATCAGGCTGACCTTCAGGCCCTTGGGTCCATCGCAAACATAGGTGCAGTTGCCGGGATACCAACCCTCGATCGGCGTCCACGGCATGATTTTGCGGTACTTCTGCACGATCTCACCCTTGTCATTCATCAGGATCAGGGTGTTGTAGGGCGCCTTGTTCGGGTGGTCTTCGTGCCGTTCGCCGGTCAACGAGAACACGCCCCACACCTTTGCACGCCGACAGGCCTCGGCAAAAATCTCGGTTTCCTCGCCGGGCACGGTTGACGCGGTTTCATACATTTCCCCGGCGTCGTACATGATGCCGTGCGTCGAATACTCCGGAAATACGACCAGATCCATGCCCGGCAAACCGGATTTCATGCCGACCACCATCTCGCCGATCTTGCGTGCATTCGCCAGCACCTCCGCGCGGGTATGAAGTCGCGGCATCTTGTAATTGACAACCGCGACACCAACACAATCCTTGCTGCTAGAAATATCTCCATGTCTCATTTTTCACTCCTAGTTGAATGACACTACACCGTCAGAAAAGATTTCACTCTTTGAATATCGAGGCTTTCTTTCGCCTCCTCGTGCACGATCCTGCCTCGATCCAGAACGATGAACTGATCTGCCACCTCCATCGCAAAACTCAGAACCTGCTCCGAAACCAAGATCGAAAAACCGAGTTCCCGCTTCAAGTCATTGAGTGTTCTCGCGATCTCCTTGATGATCGAGGGCTGAATGCCCTCCGTGGGCTCGTCGAGAATGAGAACCTTGGGGTCGGTCACCAGCGCGCGCGCGATCGCCAGCATCTGTTGCTGCCCGCCGGAAAGATTTCCGCCCCGGCGCCCCTTCATCTCCTGCAGGACCGGGAAGAACCTGTAGATGTACGAGGGGATCGATTTTGAACGCGAATATTCGAGGCCGGTCATGATGTTTTCCTGGACGTTCAGCATCGGGAAAATCATTCGCCCCTGCGGCACGAAGGCCACCCCCGCCTTGACGCGTGCATAACTCGCAAGCCGCGTCAGGTCGACCCCGCCCAGTCGGATCGAGCCGCTGCGCGCCGGAAGCATCCCGATCAGCGCCTTCAGTAACGTGGTCTTGCCCATTCCGTTGCGCCCCATGACGGCAAGCGCGCCTTTCTCCGGCAACGAAAGCGATACGTTCCGAATGATGTGTGACTCACCGTAATAGACATCAAGCCCAGATACTTCAAACATGTAGCGCCTCTCAATGACCCAGGTAAACGTCGATCACACGTGGATCCGCCTGGACTTCGTCGGCTGTGCCCTCGACCAACAAACGCCCTTGATGGAGCACGGTGACGGTGTGCGCGATACTTCTCACAAAATCCATGTCATGTTCGATGACCACGACCGAGCGGCCCACGGAAAGCACTTTGAGCAACTCCGCGGTCTGCTCGCGCTCCCTTGGACTCATGCCAGCTACTGGTTCATCGAGTAGTAAGAGCTTGGGAGCCTGCATCAACAACATTCCGATTTCCAGCCACTGTTTCTGCCCGTGGCTAAGATGTCCCGCCCGCCGATCCAGCAGATCGTCGAGAAACACAATCCGTGCCATGTCGCGAATCTCTTCCTTCACGACCTTGGTACGGCGGAAGAACAGCGAAGCAAGCGCGCCTCGGCCGCGTGGAATCGAAATTTCTAGATTTTCGGCGACGCTCAGGTCTTCATACACCGAGGGATTCTGGAACTTCCGCCCGACCCCGGCCCTCACGATATTGAAGTCAGACAGACTGGTCAGATTCAGGTCATTCAGGAAAATCTGCCCTGCCATCGGCCTGGTTTTGCCACAGATCATGTCGAGCAGCGTTGTCTTGCCTGCGCCATTCGGCCCGATGATCACTCTGAGTTCATCTTGTGCGATGTGGAGCGAAAGATCGTCGACCGCTTTGAATCCGTCGAAGGAAACACTCAGATTCCTGATCGACAACTCACAATGGCCGCGACGCGCCGCTGGGGCGTTAGCCCCATCGAAAATGACCCCCTGCTGTCCCTGCATCAGTTCCATCAACACCCCCTTCTATTCGCGGCTCAGCGCGAAGCGATCTAAAAGCCCCATCAGGCCGTTCGGCATGGCCGTCACGACAAGAATGAAAAGCGCGCCCAGGAAAAAAAGCCAGATATGCGGGAAATTATTGGAGAGGTAGAACTGAAGAAAGCCAACAACAAGAGCTCCAAGAACAGCTCCTGGCACGGATAGTCGCCCGCCCACCGCCGCATAAACCACCATCTCGATTGAGCTGGTCACGCCGACCACTGTTGGCGAAATCAGACCGGCTTGTATCGTGAAGAAGGCCCCTCCAATCGAGGCGAACAGCGCGCCCAGCATGAAAATGAACGCCTTGATGGCTGCGGTGTTGTAACCGCTGAAGCGAACCCTGTCCTCCCGATCGCGAATTGCAATCACTACGTTTCCCAGCCGACTGCGGATCACCGCAGTGCACCCCATCGCCACGAACAGCAGCAACACAATCTCGGTGTAATAGATTGCGTACGTTGATGCGTGACTGTAAATGTCATATCCCAGGAACGTTGTGAAATTCGTGATACCGTTTTCGCCCCCGGTGTAGCTCTGCTGCCCTACCAGCAAAACCGTAAAAGTAAGCGCCAGGGCAAGAGTAACGATGGCAAAGTAGACACCGCTGACCCTTTTCTTGAAAACAAGATAGGAAAAGACAAAGGCCATTGTGGCGGGAATCAAAACGATAGCCGCGAGCGTGATGTAAATATTCGAGAACGGCACCCACCACGCAGGCATCACCTTGATTCCGCTCCATATCATGAAGTCAGGCAGATTCGAACCTGACGCCTCGATCTTGAGAAACATCGCGAGTGCGTATCCGCCAAGACCGAAGAAAATCCCCTGGCCCAGACTCAGAATCCCGCCGTAGCCCCATGTGAGTACGATCCCGATGGCCACGAATGCAAAGGAAAGGTATTTGCCAGCGAGGTTCAGATAAAAGCCACCGAGCAGTAATGGAAACGCTACGAGCAGCACCAGCGCCAAGGTCGCAAGAGCGCCTAGCTCCATGTATTCGCGCTTTATCTTCATAGTCAGCTACGCACTCTGGTAGTAAACAGCCCGGAGGGCTTGAAATACAGGACGACGATCACTATCGCCAGCATGGTCATCTTCGCCATGGAACCGCTCATGAAATATTCCAGCCAAGACTGCGACTGAGCGATGCTGAATGCTGAAAGAACTGTCCCCATCAGGCTCTGCACGCCCCCGAACACGACCACGATAAACGCGTTGACGATGTACAGTTGGCCGGTGCCCGGGTTTGTGGAACCGATCATCGTGAACACGCAACCGGCAATGCCAGCTAACCCTGAGCCCAGCGCGAAGGTCAATGCGTCCACCTTCCGTGTGTTGATCCCTACCGCGGCGCTCATCGCACGATTCTGGGTCACGGCGCGGATCCTCAACCCGGACCGCGTCCTGTTCAGCAACACGTAAACACCCAGAGTCACGCCGGCAGCCAGTGCGATGATGAACACGCGGTTCAGTGGAATCTGGATCGTCGAACTCAGATTCCACGGGCCATTGAGCCAACTCGGAAGCGGAACGCTCACCTCTCCCGACCCGAAGATCGTTCGGTAGGCCTGCTGCAAGATCAGGCTCAGGCCCCAGGTTGCAAGCAGCGTGTCCAGCGGTCTGCGATAAAACCACTGGACAAATAATCGTTCAAGCGCATAGCCCAATGCAAAGGACGCAAGAAAAGCGACAGGGATGGCGACCAAGATATATATACCCATGAGACTTGGAGCATATTTCTCGAAACCGCTTGCTGTCAGGTAGGTCATGTAAGCGCCAAGCGTCATCAATTCTCCATGCGCCATATTGATGACGCCCATCAAACCGAAAATAATGGCAAGACCCAGGGCCATGAGCAACAAAACCGAAAACAGGCTAAGTCCATCAAAGGCCTGCATCACTGCTATGCTGAAATTCATCTTCGGGCTTTCGGTAGATCTGCACGGAGAAAAGCGAACGAGCGCTATGCCTGCTTCGCGCGGGGCCAGCGTGGGGCACTCGTTCGCACCGGATTACATCTTGATGAAGGGCTCCGGTTCGACAAGACCAGGACTCTGCCAGACGATGTCAAACTGCCCATCGGGCCGCGCCCTGCCGATACGCACTTTTTTCCAGACGTAATTGTTTTTCTCGTCCACCTTGACCTCGCCCTCAGGTGCCTCGAGAATAAGCCCGCGCGACGCTGCAATCACCTTCTGCGGATCGAAGGATTTCGCCTTTTCCACTCCTTTTTTCCACAGGTAGACGCTGTTGTAGGCGCATTCCATCGGGTCGCCAATTACTCGCTTCTGGCCATACTTCGCCTTGAACGCCTTGACGAAGGCCTGGTTAGCCACTCCCGGAATGCTTTCGAAATACCCCATACAGGCGTAATATCCGACCGCATTTTGTGCGCCGATGCCTTCGATTTCATTTTCGGACACCACGGTGGATAACAGCACCTGTTTCATGCCGTCGAGTCCCGAGGCCCGCAACTGCTTAAAAAAGGCAACGTTCGAGCCCCCAACGACGGTGCTGTAGATGCAATCGGGCTTCGCAGCTTTGATTTTGTTGATGATGGCCGAGAAATCGGTTTGCCCGAGCGGTGCATATTC
This sequence comes from Thiomonas sp., assembly GCF_054608695.1. Classification (NCBI taxonomy): domain Bacteria; kingdom Pseudomonadati; phylum Pseudomonadota; class Betaproteobacteria; order Burkholderiales; genus Thiomonas; species Thiomonas sp. The sequence goes on along the minus strand of NZ_JBTRXV010000090.1, from coordinate 5,718 downwards.
TTCACCGACCAGGCGTCCCTTGACCTTTGGCAGCGTAGCCTTAGCGATCAAATTGCACGTACGTGGATAAACGTAATCCGAGCCGACCAGGAAGAAGGTTTTACCTTTTTCCTTGGCGAGCCAATCAATGGCCTGTACCACGGATTGATTTGCCGATTGCGAGGTGTAGATCACGTTTGGATCTTCCTCTTCACCCTCAAAATAGGTCGGGTAATACAGAAGGCCCTTTTTGCGATTCAGCACGGGTTCTACAGCCTTGCGCGAGGCGGACGTGTAGCAACCGATGATGGCCGGCACTTTATACTCGTTCAGCAACAGCGCTGCTTTCTCCGCAAATACCGATGGCTGACTTGCTCCATCCTGGATGATGGCCTGGATCGGCCGGCCCATGACGCCCCCGGAGGCGTTGATCTGGTCGATCGCAAGCTTCTCGGCATCGACCATCGCAGCCTCGGCGATGGCGATGGTCCCAGTAAGAGAGTGCAATAAGCCAAGCTTCACCGGTTCCGCAGCAAAGGCGCTGCTTGCCAGTAGGGATGAAGACGCGGTGATCCCAGCCACAGCCGTTGCGCCCCCCAGACTCATGAACTGGCGCCTTGATAATTTCCCCATCATTTATCTCCTCAGTGGTTAACAAAAAAAAGGCAAAAATAGATGAGCGGCAGGGCACTCAAATTTGCATGGCCAACAGCTCTTTGAGCTGGTTGTCGATATATTTCGTGTCGGTTGGATTTGCGCCTCCTCCTGCGAAATGTCCCCACACTCCCGGGATCGGACGGCATACAGCGCTTGGCATTTGAGCGACTTCGCGTTTATTGTCTTCAACAGGAAAATAAAGATCCATTTCACCTGGCATTACGACCGCCTTGGCAGTGATTGCAGCTAAGGCCTTTGCGAAGTCTCCGTTGTAAATCTCATTCGCACTAATATCCCCGGTTTGCCATGTCCAAAGCATTGCGAGAAGGTTGTTAGCGTCCTTTGGTAGAAAAAATCCCTCCCAAAAAGCAATCAAAAAATCTTCGAGAGACGAGTACCCCATGCTCCGCCACAACTCTTGCATATAAAAGGGCTGCGAAAGACCCCACCCCGCGTAAACGCGACCCACGCCGCGCAGACCTTTAGTAGGAGGCGTGTCATACCACCCGTTCTTCCAAGCCTCATCGTTCGTTAGCGCTGCTTTGACCCCTTCTAGAAACACGAAATTGTGGGGTGCCGTCTTTGCCGAACCGCAGAACGGCGCAATTCGCTCGACCATGTTGGGGTAAAGGCTTCCCCACTGGAAAGTCTGCTGCGCACCCATAGACCAACCGACTACCAGCTTGATCTTTTGGATGCCAAATTTCTCCGTGACTAGCCGATGCTGCAGTTTGACGTTATCGTAGAGAGTTGTCCTCGGAAAACGTGCCTTGTCATATGGCGCCGGCGTGTTGCTAGGCGATGATGACAACCCATTACCAAGCATGTTAGGAACGATGATGAAATATTTGGCGGGATCTAAGGCCATCCCATTTCCGATCAGCCATTCATTGTCGTAGTGCTGCCCCGAATACCAAGTCGGGTAGACAATAACGTTGCTCGCATCGCTGTTTAAAGCACCGTAGGTCTTATAAGCGAGCTTACAATCGCGCAGTGTTGCGCCCCCTTGCAGGGCAACGTTGCCAGCCTCAAAAACTTCATAGTGCATATCCATTAATCACTCCTGATATCAGCTCAACTCGATTGCGATAAATTAAATATTGTCACTCGCCAAGCGCGCCTCACCCTCAAACGCCATAATTGCCCAGTAACTAGCCCCACCTACGACGGCGGACGAGATTGCGGTGGACAATTGCGGCATGTATTTCTCAATGATGAAGGCGACGACGGAGCCGATCACCCATGCTGCAAACGCCTTCCATCTCCACGCTTGCTCGACCCTTTTGCTATCTTTGATGAAGTACTGGTCAATCAAAATGATCGCGCCAATTGGTGGAACCAAGATTCCTAGCAAAGATAGCCACTGGATGAAGAATGCCCATACGTTGCCCGCCGCGACAGCGATCCCAATTGCACCGAGGACTAGTGCGACAATGCGCATGCGGCTATGAAGAATCCGGGACCATCCGATCGCTGAGTTGTACAAGCAATGGGAACATACCGAGCCTAGGTTGATATACAAAAAGGCGACGGCGAGAATGCTGAGCCAGCCAATTTTCTGGGCTATTGCATAGCCGAACATATTGTCCATGCCGAATGGATTTGCATTCGGAACCGCCAACGCGGCCGTAAAGATACCGCCGATAAGCATGGCTATTAAGTTAGCGAAGGGAAACGCGCTGAACGTTGCCATTAACGATTCGTTTTTCGTTCGCGCCCACCGACTGAAATCTCCGCTGACCGTGCCCGCATCCGCAAAAAGGGCGATGACCATGGTCAGACCCGCGCCTAACGACATGCTCGCGACCCCGTTGTTTCCCGCGTAATTAAAGATTGCGCTCCATGTCGTGCTGCTGCTTGATTCAGAGATCACCCAGAACCCCAAGCCCAAGAAAAGCGGGACTGAGGCCATTCCAATGTAGTGAAGGCCACGCACGCCGACAAAAGTGATTCCGATGTAAATGACGCCAGCGAGGATCGTCATTAGCACATAGTTCATCGAAAATGCACTACTGACGAGATTGCCAGTGATCCCGGTCTGGACTGCATACCAACCCAGCAAAAGAGTTGACAACAGTCCCGACGCTATCGCGTAACCCTTTTTGCCGAAGACGGAACTCGCCATTAAGGCAAAGTTGAGGCCCGTTTTTGTTGCCAGGACGCCGAGAGCCCCGACATAGGCAAACATGAGGAGATTGCCTATCACCATCGCGGCGATTGCGCGCTGAAAGCCCATACCGAGAACCAGCAAGGATCCTGTCATTGCCCCGGTAATGATCATTGGAAATCCAATCCAGACCATGGTGATCGAGAATAAACTTCGGCGCGCTTGGTTTGGCACAGGCTTGTGCTCATATTCATCGCCAAGGATGTGGTCTATTTCCTCTGCCTCGTGCATCAATTCGCCTTCCAGCTTTCCAATTGATGACTGTGTTGATTTTTGCATCGAACATCCTTCATTAACGTCACTTATCCCGCCAAGCAGGGTAAGATTCGCGCAAAAAAAAAAAGCCAAACACGACTATGTCGCGTTTGGCTTTTTTGCCTTTTGGCTTGATCGGCAATGTTGGCGATCAGCCCTTGAAGCTTTATAAAAACTAATTAACTATTGATCTAGAGAATTCTGCTCCACCTACCCAATGACACTCCACTTATGTGCATTAAGTGAGATCTGTCGGATCCGGTCCTTGATTCAAAGCAACATCCATGCCAGACCTGTAAAAATTCATAAAGATGTGGGCATTTTTACGCCTTTCTCACTCTCAGCTATCTCGATCGGCTCAATCTGAAATGTCCTTGTGCCAGCGCTCAGTTGCTCTGGATCTCCATTTGGAGTTGACTTTCTGGTGCGTAAAATGCACTAAATTACTCCGGCGCCCCATCTTTAAGCATCTCCCTCCTTTGCGTGATCATGGGCCAATGTTTCACTCACTGAGTTGATGCGCACCGCTCAATTGTGCGTTGCTGCTTCGCTCGAATCGCAAAAAAAAGGCCAAATTCGAGACTCTCGAACTTGGCCTTTTTGCCCGTGAGCACAGACGACTTTGTTGGCGCCCGCTCTAATTTGATTGCTGTATGCGAGCATATGCGCGGCGAGAGCCCTCGCCATTAGTACTTTCCCGAATTCTCGTCGGAGTCTGGATACCCCCGCACGAGGGCGGCATGGACGTGTGCTACGCAGGACAGGCCTCTTTACGCGAATCGACGAGGCGCCTGTGCGGGGCAGCTAGTGGATGCTCTTCGCGGACTGCACCACGAAACGTTGCAATTCCTGAAGCCGCGATCTATTGCATCACATAGGCAGAGCCAGAGCTCCCTCTTCCTTTCATATCCGTCGCCTGAAGGCCGACCCACCTTCGCACCTCATGGTCTTGTCACCGCCCCGGATACGGTGGCAGGATCATCGTGCGGTTCACCAGCACGTTGAAGGCGTAGCCCGGCCGGATCGTTAGCGTCGGCTGGATGCTCAGGTTCTTGTTGAGCAGGCTGGTACCAACATTGTCCATCTGCTGGGCCAGGGTTGAGGCCGCCTGCTGGCTCGCCGATGGCGTGTTGAGTGCCCCGGAATTCTGCGGCTGGCTCAGCTGCGCGCCCACGCCAAGCAGGCTCATCAGGACGGCGCTCCCGAAGATGCGCATGGTGTGGTTGTCCACCTGGTCGTGGAATCCGGCCTGGCCCTCCCCGTCCGTGCCGCTCATTCCCTTCAGATCCATCATGGCGCCGTTGGGAAAGATCAACCGATTCCAGGCCACCAGCACACGGCTCTGGCCATAGGCCACGTCGCTGCTGTACTCGCCGATGATGCGAGTGCCCTGGGGAATGAGCACCACGTCCGGATTGAGGCTGTCATAGACCGTCTGCCGCACTTGCGCCGTGATCGTACCCGGCAGATCGCTGTCGATGCCAGTCAGCATGACTGCAGGGATGACAGCGCCGGCAAACAATTCATGATTGCTGATCGGCGGTTGCGCCGCCGCGTCGAGGTAGCCGTTCGACGTCTTGTGCTCCTGGCTGGCCAGGAACGCCTGGTTCTGGGCTTGCGGGCTCTGGACGTCTCCCGCCAGGCCCGACGTGCCCTGAAGTGCTGCCAGAGCTTTCTGGAGGCTCGGATCAGCGGCGCCCTGAGGCGTTGCGGCCAGGGCAGTGAGTTTGCGCAGTTCGTCGGCTCGAGATGGTGCCGCGGCCCGGGACTGGATGCTGCCCATCATTCCCATGTCCCCCGCGCTGGTCTTGGCCAGGTGTGCACTCTGGTCCGCCAATACGGCGCCTTCCAGATCCTTGTAGTGCTGCTCGATCAGCCAACGGCGGTACTTCTGAGCCGGCGTGAGTTGTGGCGGCTCGCCGCTGGCATGCAATGCCGCGCCGGGGTTGTTCGGGTCGTTCAAATGCGCGCCCGGGCTGCTGGTTGCGCCGACGGGCGCAGATGCTGCCTTGCCGGTGGGATTGGATGCCGCCGCCACAGGCACGCCCAAATGCTGCTGAGCCGCGCGCTGCATGGCAGCCACGTCAGGCGATGTCTGTCCAACCATGGCGGTCGTCCCGGAACTCTCAGCAGGCTGGCTCTTGTTCCCAGCCGTCAGAATGCCGATCACCATCCCACCGACGACGACGCTGCCACCAATGAAGGCGATTTTCTTGAAATTCTTGCTCAGGCGCGCTCCGCCTTCGCGTGGCGTGCCCTTGATGCTCAGGACTCCCTTCTTGGGCGCCGCGGTGCCGTTGAGGTCCTGGCTGAGCAGACTCTCGTCCAGGGGCTTGTCGTCTTGGATGGCTTCAGTCATGACGCACCCTCACCGCCCAGAGAACCAGCCGCCACCACCTGCCTGGCCATGCCGGCAGGTCACGCTGCGGGCAGCCTTGCCGACGCCGACAACCAGTTCGAACGTCTGCGGCAGGCCATCGATGATGTAGTAACCATGCACCAGGCGACTGTTCATCAGCTCAGTCTGGCCGTTGGTGACGTTGAACACGGCTGGCGCGTCGGTGTATTTCATGTCGGGCGCCATCTGCAGATAGGTGTGTACGCCCCCTGCGAAGATGCGCAGGGGTTTCAGATCGGCGTTCTCAAGATCGGCATGGCCG
>NZ_JBTRXV010000089.1:0-15920 GCF_054608695.1 Thiomonas sp. | reverse complement strand
ATGTGCTGGCGCGCAAGGGCATGAAAATCTCCTGGGGCAGCTACTTCCGCATCGGCATGGTGCTCACCGCGCCGGTGCTGGCCGTGACGCTGGCCGCGCTGGCGCTGCGCCTGAGTATGGGTTGATCCAGGCTTTTCACTCCATTTTTTGCGGACACCATGATCAGCCGTGCCGATGCCTGTGATGCGCGTCGGGATAGTGGGCATGGCTGTGGCTCAACGCCGTGTGACCATGCGAGTGACTATGCCGCGTGCCCGGCGGCAGTGCTGGTTCATGGATATGGTCATGATGCCCATCGTCACTCGGGCCGCCATGCACATGGCTGTGGGCATGCGCCAGCGGCTCGTGCATGTGGAGATGGGCATGGCGTTCGCTCACATGCAGCCACACGCCCAGCGCCATCAGGCCCCCGGCCAGCAGCAGCGCGGGGGTCGGTGCTTCGCCCAGCAGAGCCACGGCCAGCACCGCGCCGAAAAATGGCGCCACCGCGAAATACGCTCCGGTGCGCGCCGTGCCCAGATGACGCAGCGCAAGCACGAACAGCACCAGACTCACGCCATAGCTGGCGAAGCCCAGCAACCCTGCCGAGAGCAGAATCGGCAGCGACGGCAACTGCGCGCCGAGGAACAACGCCAGCGCCAGGTTCACGCCCCCGGCCACCAGCCCCTTGCTCATGGCGATGAACCCGGCATCGGCCAGCGCCACCTTGCGCGTCAGGTTGTTGTCCAGACCCCAGCCGAGGCAGGCACCGAGCACCGCCAAACCCGGCCACAGGCTGGCCCAGTCGAACACGGCACCCTGCCGTGGCCAGCTCAGCACCGCGCTGCCCGCCACAATCGCCACCATGCCGATGGCGATGCGGCGATCGAAGTTCTCCCGAAACGCGAACCAGGCCAGCAGCGCCGTGAACACACTCTCGGCATTGAGCAGCAGCGACGCCCCAGCCGCCGGCATGCGCGACAAGCCGAACATCAGCAGCACCGGCGCCGCCACCCCACCCGCAGCAATCGCCCCCGCCAGCCAGGGCCATTCCCCAGGCTGCAGCCTGGAAGACGGCATTTCGGCACGACGCAAACGCCGCAGCGCACGCAGGGCGGCCAAGCCCAGACCCGAACCGAGATACAGCAGCGCCGCCAGCATCCACGGATTGGCATCGGTCAACAACAGCTTGGCGAATGGCGTGCTGGCCCCGAAGAGCAACGCAGCCGCCAAGGCCATGCCAACGCCCTGGGTTGGGTCGAGATGATGGTGCGGTTTCTTCATGATGAAAGCACTGTCGTCGAAGCCACGGACACAGAAAGTGGCGGCCTCACGCCGGAAACACCCCGGTGCTCAGATAGCGGTCGCCGCGGTCGCAGACGATGAACACGATGGTGGCGTTGTCCACTTCGCGGGCGATGCGCAGGGCGACTTCGCAGGCGCCGGCGGCGCTGATGCCGCAGAACAAGCCTTCTTCGCGAGCGAGTTTGCGCGCCATGTTTTCGGCCGCGCTCTGGCTGACGTATTCCAGCCGGTCCACGCGTTGCGGCTCGTAGATTTTAGGCAGGTATTCCTGCGGCCATTTGCGAATGCCGGGAATGCGGGAACCTTCCTCGGGCTGGGCGCCGATGATCTGCACGGCCTCGTTCTGGGCCTTGAGATAGCGCGACACGCCGGTGATGGTGCCGGTGGTGCCCATGGCGCTGACGAAATGGGTGACGCGGCCTTCGGTGTCGCGCCAGATTTCGGGGCCGGTGGTCTCGAAATGAATGCGCGGGTTGTCGGCGTTGGCGAACTGGTCGAGCATCAGGCCTTGGCCGTCGCGCTGCATCTGCTCGGCCAGATCGCGGGCGTATTCCATGCCGCCGGCCTTGGGGGTGAGGATGAGTTCGGCGCCATAGGCCTTCATGGTCTGGGCGCGTTCGATGCTCAGGTCTTCGGGCATGACGAGGATCATGCGGTAGCCGAGGATGGCGGCGGCCATGGCCAGGGCAATGCCGGTGTTGCCGGAGGTGGCCTCGATCAGCATGTCGCCAGGCTTGATCTGGCCGCGTTCCTGCGCCCGGCGAATCATCGACAGCGCCGGGCGGTCTTTCACCGAGCCTGCGGGGTTGTTGCCTTCGAGTTTGCCGAGAATGACGTTGCCACGCCGCGCGTTGTCCGCGCCGGGGATGCGTTGCAGTTGCACCAGGGGGGTGTTGCCGATGGTTTGTTCGAGGGTGAGATAGGGCATGACGTCTCCGGATGACCTGCACTGGGCCAGCCCGGCGTGGCGGCGCACTCCCGAGGGATGCGGCAGCGTGGTTGTGCTGGGGCCAAGTCCAATGCAAAGCAGCATTCTGGCATGCGCCTGTGGTCTGCGTCGGCTGCATCGACCAACGATATCGATCGGCTGCGCATGCCGACTGGGCACAGCTGCTGGACACGCGGCCCTGGCGCCTCAAGCCATGTCATGCCGCAGTCCGCCGATGCGGGTCGGCCCATCAGGCCAGGACACGCTGCGCCAGCCAGACCAGTGGCGCGCAAACCAGCAGGAATGGGACGCTGATGCGGTGGAATGCTCCGAGTGCGCCACGGCTGCCTTCCAGGCGCAGTGCAATCAGGTTGGCCAGCGAACCGATGCCCAGGCCAAAGCCGCCGACATTCACCGCCACGGCCAGCGCGGTGTAGTCCGTGGTGTAGTGCGACAGCAGCACGGCGGTGGGGACGTTGCTGATGAACTGCGACAGCAGCGTGCCGCCCAGAAACATCACCCAGGCCTGCTTCCAGTCCAGCGTCTGCACCAGTGCTTGCACCGGAGGCCATTGCGCCAAATGCCCCAGCCCCAGGAACATGGCCGCGAACGTTGCCAGCAGCAGCCAGTCCACCTGCTTCAGCACGCCGCGATCGGTCAGCACGAAAACGGCCAGCACCAATCCGCAAGCCAGCGATGCGCGCCCCTCTTGGAGCAAAACCACCGTGGCTGCAAGCAGCAAACCCGCGACCACGCCAAGCATGGGGCGCTTGGGCGCGGGATCGCGCGCAGACGCCGAAGTGGACGGCGCGTCGCTTTCATCCAGCCGCAAGGCCCGGGCGGGAAATGCAAACCAGGTCAGGGCCAGCAGCATGGCCGTCATCACCAGGAAGGCGGGAGTCATGGCAGCGAGGAACTCGACCATCGACAAGCCCGAGCGCTGCCACAGCAACAGGTTCTGCGGATTGCCGATGGGGCTGAGCGTGGAGCCGGCATTGACCGCGAGCGCCTCGAAGATCACCAGCCTGAGCACCGGGATCTCGGCTTCGGCACCGAACGCCACCGTGAGGGGGACGACCAGGAACAGGCTGACGTCATTGGTCAGCAGCATCGACAGCATTGCGGCGGCGCTCACCAGCAACAGCGCCAGTCCGCGCAGGGTGCGCATGCGCCGGGTCAAGGCCTGCGCCGCCTGCTGAACGTAGCCGCTGCTGCGTATCCCCTCGATGCTGACGAGCAAGGCCACCAGCCCCAGCAGGGTGGGCAGATCGAGCCAGCCGCGGTAATGGCCCCAAGAGCGCGGATCAACCACGCCGAGCGCCAGCGCGAGCAGGCCGAAAATGAGCAGCAGGCGCTCCTGAAGCAAGGCGGCGAACCAGCGCCGGACCCGAGCCCGCAGCACCTCAGGCGCCGCTGTTCGCAGCGGAGTCGTCGCTGGTGAGGTCCATCGCCGCAAGTCGCCAGTGCCGCCCGGCCTGGTCTTCGCGCTCGATGCGCTCTTGCAAACGTGCCAAGGCTGCGTGGATGGCCCCGCGCAGGCGGCGTTCGTCAGGTTGGCACAGCTCCAACGCCTTGTGCAGATACTGCTGCGCCTTGCCCCACAACTCCAGCTCGGCGCAGGCGCGCGCTGCAAGGAACAAGGCCTGCGCTTCCTGCGGCCAGCGGTCGACCCAGGCTTCGGCCTGGGCCACGAAATTGGCGTCGATGCCGCCGAGCATGCCGCGCAGCGCGGGCATCAGCGCGGCCGGCTCAGCGCCGGGTGCGCGCAGGGCCTCGACCAGCAGGGCGCGAGCCTGCTGCGCCTGGCCGGCGGCGAACAGACCGCGAGCGCCTGCCACGGCAATTTGAGGATCGCGCCGCAAGGCCGGGTCGAAGGACTTCCACAGGACTTCCAGAGACTCGGCGTCGTGGTTGGCCTGGCGGATGAGTCCGAGCGCCGCACCGTGGATCATGGCCTGGGCCGCTGCGGGGTGCAGCCCATGATGCTTGCGCAGTGTGGTGGCCAGGCGCAGGACTTCGACGTGATCGTGCAGCGCACGCGCGGCCGACAGGGCAAGGCGCATGGTCTGGGTACGGCGCTGCATGCCGCCGGAAAGTGTGCGCAAGGCCAACTGCGCGGCTTGCGCGTCGCGCGCTTCGATCTGCCAGTCCGCCTGCATCAAGGTGCCGGTCTCACGCGCAGGGGCGGGCAAGGCTTGCAGATAGGCATCGCGCCGCTCGTAGGCCTGCATCGCCTGCGCCGCCTGCGCCGCGGTCAGCAGCGCGCCGGGCTTGAAGGCATCCACTTCCGAAGCCTTGCCGGCCGCCCGCTCGGCGCGGCGAAAGCGCCCACCCAGCAGATGCATGATGGACTCGTGCAGCGCTGCGGCCGCCACCTGCATGCGCCGGCGCGAGCGAAACAGAGCCGCAGCGCGCGGCAGGCCGAGCAAGAGGCTGAAGGCACGGATGGCGATGTAGAACAGCACGAAGCCGAGCAGCAGCAAGAGCACGGCAAGGTTGAGCGACAGGTCGATGCGGTATGGCGGCAGCAGGATGGCCACATTGCCGGGCCTGCCGCTGGCCGCCATGGCCAGCAGCGCCGCAGCCAGCGCCAGTGCGACGACCCAGGCGAGCCAGCGCATCAGTTGCTCCCCAAGCCGAGCGTGGCCAGCACCGCGAGCGATTGCAGGTTGGTGGCGGGCTGGGCGGCAAGGTCGATCTGCCCCGCCTGCCGCACCAGGGCCATGGCGGTTTGGGTGCGCGGCTGGCGCTCGTTGAAGCTGGCACGCAGCGCCTGCTCGATGCGGCGCATATCGGCCTTGTAGCCCGAGGCGTTGCGCGACAGCAGGTCGAGCCGGGCATTGAGCACCTGCAGCTTGAGGTTCTCACGCAGGTAATCGGTCTGCGTCGGCGCCATGAGCAGCGCATTGGGTCGATCCACCCTGGTGATGCTGACGAGCTGGCGCACCTGCTCCCATGCGACATGCGCCCAGCGTCCCAGCCACGGCGCCCAGCCTGGGCCTTGCGCGCCGCGCCCGGCGTTCATCGAGCCCTCCTCCGATGCCGTCCCTTCCAGCGGCGCAGCCGAAGACAAGGGCTGGAGCTGGTCCACCAGGGCTGCAAGCGCATCCAGGCGCTGCGCGGCGGCGGGGATATCGGGCGCGACACTGCTCTTGAGCCGGCTCAGGTCTTGTTGCACGGCGCGCAACACCAGGGCGGCGCGCGGGTTGTTGGCGCGCTTGAGTCGCGCGACGGACGACTCCAGCGTGCTCACCAGCGGGCTCAGGCTCCCAGTGAGTTCGGCCTGCTGCTGTGCCAGCGCGATGAGTTCGGCGGTCTGGCCGAGGAAGGCATCGTCGCGGCTCTTGGCGAAGTCCTGGTAGATCTGCTGCAGAGCCTGGCGCTGAGCCGCCAGGTCTTGTTCGCGCGACTCCAGCACGGCCACTCTGGCCATCAATTCGCGCGAGGCCTCGGCCGACTGCTTGGCAATCGTGCGCGCCTCGATGGACGTGGTGTCGGTGTTCTGCAGGCGGCGCGCAATTTCGGCCTGCGTGGCATAAAGCCGACCATCGAGCCACCAGGCCACCACCGCCACCAACAGGAGCAGGGCGACGATGGCCAGCCACACCAGGCGCAGGCCGTGCGCGACGGCGGGAGGCTGCCCGGGCCATCCGGCGGGCGGCAAGCTTGGCGCGATCGGCGCCTCAGGGGGCGGCGTGCCCGCGAGCGCCGCAGGCTCGCCGGCATTGGAGCCAATGGGCTCGGACGGCGCCGCAACGCCTGCGGCTTGAGGTGGAATCGGCTCGGACATGCGGCTGATTCTAGGCAAGCTTGAAGTCCGTCTGAAGCCAAGGCTCGGCCCGGCTCATCTCACGGCCCGAAACCGAATGGCCAAGGCCGCGCCCGAGGCCTTCAAGAAACGCGCAAGGCCTGGAGGATGGACGCCGTATCGGGTGTGCACAGGTCGACTCGGCCAAAGCCCATTTCCCGCGCCGACGCCGCAATGCGCGCATGCGTGGCCAGGGCGCGATGTTGCCCCAGCACGCTGGCTTGCAGCCCGGCTGGCGCGAGCAGGTTTTGCAGATTGCGCACGCCTTCGGATGCGGTGAGCAGCCAGGTCGCCCGGCCGGCAGAACCCCCGGAATCCGCCAGCAGGCTGCGCAGCCGGGTGAGCGTGGCCTCGTCGGGCGCGGGCGCCTCGCGGCGGTAGACGCTGACGCGGTACACCCGGGCACCGGCAGCCGTGAGGGTGTCGGCCAACCAGTCGCGCCCTGCGCCGCCACGCAACAGCAGCACGCGCGCATCGGCCCAGCGTCGCTGCGGCAAGCTGGCGCAAAGTCCCTGGAGCGCCAGCCAAAGCCCTTCCGAGTCGGCCGCTTCCGCCGGTGCCGAAATGATGCGCAACGTGTCGGACGACTCGCCGCGCGCGCGCAGCGCCTGCTCGAACGCTGCGCGGCTGCCGGGGCCGACCAGACCCACCGCGCAGGCTTCAGGCCAGGGGGTGCGCAACATGCCCAGCGCAGCATGTACCGCCGCGGGGCTGACCGGCACGGCCAGGTCGAAATCGGCCAGGGCAGCGAGTGCCTGCGCCGCCGCTGCCGCATCCCGCGGCGGCAGGATGCGGATGAGTGGAAAGTGGTGCAACACCACGCCCGCCTGGCGCAACGCCAGGCTGCGCGCATCGTCACCGGCCTCGGCCTGTGGACGCGTCAGGATGAGGCTGGGGGGTGGATTGGCGGGCATGGGCCTTGCCTCGGGTCGCCTGCCCTCGGCAGCTCAGACCGCCTGCAACTGCTCGAGCATGGCTTGCGCGCCCTGCGCCTGCAAGGCGAGCGCCGCCTCGCGGCCCAGCGCTTCGGCGGCCTGCAGGGTGCTCACCTCGGCAGCGATGTCGGCGCGCAACATGCGGCTGCCGTCCGGCAGACCGAGCAAGGCGCGCAGTTGCAGGGTCGAGCCCGACCAGGTTGCATGCGCCCCAAGCGGCGTGCTGCAACTGCCGCCCAGAGCGCGTGCCACGGCGCGCTCGGCAGCGGCGCACAGATGCGTGGGCACATGGTCCAGCGGCCCCAATGCTGCAGCCACGTCGGCACGGTCGGCGCGAATTTCGATGCCCAGCGCGGCCTGGCCCACGGCCGGCAGCATCTCCGTGGTGTCGATCAACGCACGGATGCGGCTCTCCAGGCCGAGGCGCTTCAAGCCCGCGGCAGCCAGGACGATGCCGTCGTACTGGCCTTCGTCGAGCTTGCGCAAGCGGGTGTCGAGGTTGCCGCGCAGCGGCACCACCTTCAAGTCGGGGCGCAGCGCGCGGATCTGCATTTCCCGGCGCAGGCTGGACGTGCCGACCACCGCGCCCTGCGGCAGCGCGGTGAAATGCGCCGCCTTGCTCGAAACCCAGGCGTCGCGCGGATCTTCGCGCTGCATGATGACCGGCAGGGCAAAGCCCTCGGGCAACACCATGGGCACGTCCTTGAGCGAATGCACCGCCAAATCCGCCTCGCCGGCTTCCATCGCCGTTTCCAGCTCTTTCACGAACAGGCCCTTGCCGCCGACCTTGGACAGGGTCTTGTCCAGAATCTGGTCGCCGCGTGTGGTCATGCCGCTGAGGGCGACGGCGCAGCCCGGATGCAGTCCGCGCAACAGGGCCTGTACATGCTCGGCCTGCCAGAGGGCGAGACGGCTTTCGCGCGTGGCGATGACGAGGCGTGCGGGCACGGGTGAAAGCTGGGCTGGCAAGGTGGCGGAATGCATGCGGGAATCGTAGCAGCGGCACCACAGCCCGGCGGCGCAAATTCGTGCCTGCGCAAAGCCTGTTCAGGGTCCGCGCCACGATGCCGCCGCCGCGCCGCCGGCCGGCGTAGCGACTGATAGCATGAATCGTGCTGGGCTTTTCCTCGATGCATGGCTCGATGCTTGCTCGATGCTTGCTTCCGGCTCACTGATTTGCCCCCTCGGCAGCCCGCTTGCCGACTCCTCACGACCTTTCCTTGCTGACGCGCCCACCAGCCCAACGCCATGCCCGAACGTTCAACCACCAAGCCCTCCGACAACGCCCTGTTCGACGACATTCGCCATCTCGGCCGCCTGCTCGGCGACGTGATTCGCGAACAGGAGGGGCAGGCCATGTACGACATCGTGGAGAAGGTGCGGCAGCAATCGGTCGCCTTCCACCGCGAAGGCGAGGCGCAACAACGCCGCGCGCTCGACCGGTTGCTGCAAGGCTTGTCGCGCGACCAGGCGGTGAGTGTGATCCGCGCCTTCAGCTACTTTTCCATCCTCGCCAACATCGCCGAGGACCGGCACGTGCTGCGCCGCCGCCATGCTCACGAGCTGGCCGGCGGCAAACCCCAGCCCGGCAGCGTGCGCGCCGCGCTGGACAAGCTGCGCAAGGCCGGATTCGAGGCCGCGCAGATCGAGGACTTTTTCGCCCACTCCCTCATCTCGCCCGTACTCACCGCCCACCCCACCGAGGTGCAGCGCAAGAGTCTGCTCGACGCCGAGCGCGTGATCGCCCGGCTGCTGGCCGAGCGCGACCAGCCGCTGCCGCCCAGACGCCAGCGCGAGATCGACGCCGAACTGCGCGCGCGCATCACCCAGCTCTGGCAGACCCGACTGCTGCGCTACACCAAGCTGCGCGTGTCGGACGAGATCAAGAATGCCCTGTCCTACTACGACAGCACGTTTTTCAACGAAGTGCCGCGCCTGTACATCGAGCTGGAGCAGGATCTGGACGAACTCTTTCCGCGCGAGGACGGCAAGTCCTGGCGCCTGCGGCCGTTTTTCCGCATGGGCCACTGGGTCGGCGGCGACCGCGACGGCAACCCCTTCGTCACCGCCGAGACCCTGGCCTACGCGCTGCGCCTGCAGGCGCGCACCGCGCTTGAGCACTACATCAACCAGGTGCATGCGTTGGGCGCCGAACTGTCGGTGTCGCTCATGCTGGCCTCGGCGAGCCCCGAGCTGCTGGCGCTGGCGGAAAGCTCGCCTGACAACTCCGAGCACCGCAAGGACGAGCCCTACCGCCGCGCCCTGATCGGCGTGTACGCGCGTCTGGCAGCCACGCTGCGCAAGCTGGGCGGGGCCGAGGCGCTGCGCCACGAGGTCGGTCAGGCCGACCCCTACCCCTGCGCCGAAGCCTTCGTCGCCGACCTGCGCATCGCGCGCGACTCGCTGGCCGGCCACCATGCCGAGGCGCTGGCCCGCCCCCGGCTGGACCCGCTGATCCGCGCAGTCGAGGTATTCGGCTTTCACCTCGCCACCATCGACCTGCGCCAGAGTTCCGACAAGCACGAGGAGGTGGTGGCCGAGCTGCTGGCCACGGCGCGCCTGTGCGCCGACTACAGCGCGCTGGATGAGGCCGCGCGCATCGACCTGCTGCTGCACACCCTGCAAGACCCCCGGCCGCTGCGCGTGCCTGACGCGCCCTACTCCGACTGGGCACGCTCGGAACTCGCGGTGTTCGAGCAGGCGCGCCAGGCACGGCGCCTGCTGGGCGAGGACGCCATCCGCCAGACCATCATCTCGCACACCGAAAGCGTCAGTGATCTGCTCGAAGTGCTGGTGCTGCAGAAGGAATGCGGCCTGTTGCACGGCACGCTGGGCACCGCGGGAGCAAGCGCCGAGCTGCTGGTGGTGCCGCTGTTCGAGACCATCGACGACCTGCGCAACGCGCCCGACATCATGCGCGGCTTCTACGCCCTGCCTGGCATGGCCGAGTTGGTCCGCAGTTCAAGCGCGCTGCAGGAAATCATGCTGGGCTATTCCGACAGCAACAAGGACGGCGGCTTCTTCACCTCCAACTGGGAACTGCACAAGGCTTCGGTGGCCCTGGCCGAGTTGTTCGCCCCACTCGGCGTCGACCATGGCATCCGTCTGCGCCTGTTCCACGGCCGCGGCGGCAGCGTGGGCCGTGGCGGCGGCCCCAGCTACGAGGCCATCCTCGCGCAGCCGGCCGGCACCGTGGGCGGCAGCATCCGCCTGACCGAACAGGGCGAGGTGATCTCCAGCAAGTACGCCAACCCCGACATCGGCCGCCGCAACCTGGAAACGCTGGTGGCCGCCACCCTGGAAGCCACGCTGCTGTCGGCGCGCGGCAAGAGCGGCGAACAACCCGCACGCCAGGGTGTGCGCACCGGCGCGCCGCAAACCTTCCTGCAAGCTGCGGCCGGCCTGTCACAAGTGGCCATCACGGCCTATCGCGAGCTGGTCTACGGCAACCCGCGCTTCGTCGACTATTTCTATGCCGCCACACCCATCAGCGAAATTGCCGGGCTCAACATCGGCAGCCGGCCGGCTTCGCGCAAGGCCAGCCAGAGCATCGCCGACCTGCGCGCCATCCCCTGGAGCTTTTCCTGGGGCCAGTGCCGCGTGGCGCTGCCAGGCTGGTATGGCTTCGGCTCGGCGGTGGAGCAGTTCATCGCCGAACACCCGGAAAACGGCGCCGAGCTGCTGGCGCGCATGCACAAGCAATGGCCCTTCTTCCGCGCCCTGCTGTCCAACATGGACATGGTGCTGGCGAAATCCGACCTGGCCGTGGCCTCGCACTACGCCCAGCTCGTCACCGACACGCGCACGCGCAAGCAGGTGTTCGCCGCCATCGAGCAGGAATGGCAGCGCACGGTGCAAGCCATGCGGCAGATCACCGGCGAGCAGGAGTTCCTGCAAAGCAACCCCACGCTGGCCCGTTCCATCCGCGCCCGCTTCCCCTACATCGACCCGCTCAACCACCTGCAGATCGAGCTGCTGCGCCGCTTCCGCGAAGGCCAGACCGACGAGCGCACCAAACGCGGCATCCATATGAGCATCAACGGCATCGCCGCGGGGCTGCGCAATACGGGTTGAGTCCGGGACCGCTGCCGGAACCAGGCCGCTAAGAAACCTCTAAGTCTCCCTGCCTAGGCTGCGTCTCACGCCGATCGGGCGGGCCTTGTGGGAGGCGCTGGCGGCTGTCTGCGTGCCAGCGTCAGGGTGCAGATGCTTGCGTTCAATACTCATGTGTTTCTCTGGCTCAACGCTGCAGCGCATCCCGTGCCCTGGCTGTTGGCCTTGGCGCGGTTCGCGGCGCAAGACCTGATCTTCGCCGCGCCCCTGCTGCTGGTGGCCGGCTGGTTGTGGCGTCGGCAGGCGCCGCGTGCGGCGCTGGTGCATGCGGCGCTGGCGGCGCTGCTGGGCTTGGGGCTCAACCAGCTCATCGGTCTGGTCTGGACCGAGCCGCGGCCTTTCGTGCTGGGTATCGGCCACCGGTTCCTTGCCCACGCGGCCGACAGCAGTTTTCCCAGCGACCACCTCACCGTCATCTGGGGCGCGGCCTTCGCGCTCTTGTTCCATCGCGACTGGCGCCGTGCCGGGTTTGGCTTGGCCCTGCTCGGCCTGCCGGTGGCCTGGGCACGCATCTACCTCGGCGTGCACTGGCCGCTGGACATGGCGGGCGCCGCCGGAGTGGGGTTGGCCAGCGCGCTGCTGATCCGGCCCTGGCATGGAGCCGTAGGCAACCTCACTGCCGCGATGAACCTGGCCTACCACAAGCTTGGCAAGCCGCTGATTTCCAGGCGCTGGATCCAGGCGTGACCTCGACGCGAACCATGAGCAAACGTGCGGCGATCGGAACATTGCTCACCCCCGTGGGGGCGCGGCCGCTGCACGGCAAGAGTCCGGAGGCGCTCCCACCCCAGCTCGCAGAGCGCGGTGTGGCGTCCATGTCAGCTTCGGCGCTGCGCCCGTTCGTCGTTGCCGAGCGCCAGCAGCGCCGCCGCGCCCGCCGCCTGCTGCTCTCGACCAGTCTGGTCGCCTTGACCCTGGCGCTGGGCGCCTGCGCCAGCTATGCCCCCAAACCGCTGTCCGAGCAGGCGCGATTGCAGGGCAGTCTTGCCGGCCTGCAGGTGGACCGCAGCCGCATTGCCCTGCCGCGGCTGGCCGCACAAACCATTGATCTGCAAGCCCCGCTGACGCTGGATGCAGTGGCCACCCTGGCGGTGCTCAACAACCCGCAACTGCAACTGGCGCGCGACCAGGTCGGCATCGCCCAGGCGCAGGCCTTTGCGGCCGGGCTGCTGCCCGACCCGCAGTTTTCCACCACGCAGGACTTCCCCGGCAACAGCGCGGGAGCCACCAGCAGTGCCTACAACTACTCCCTGAATTTCGACCTCGGCAGTCTCATCACCCGCCCGGCCGCGCGCGCCGCGGCCACGGCCCATGTGCGCGACATCGACCTGCAACTGCTGTGGCAGGAATGGCAGACCGTGGGGCAGGCGCAACTGCTGTTCGTGCAACTGAGCGGCCTGCAGCAGCGTGACGCCTTGCTTCAGAGCCAACGCGACTTGGTGCAGCGAGGGCTGCAACGCACGCGCCAGGCGGTTGCGGCCGGCAACCTGCCGCGCACCAACGCCGACGCGGCCTTGGTCGAGCTTCAAGCCGTTGAGCAGCGCCTGGCGAGCGACGCGCAGCAGCGCCTCCAGCTCGAATCCAGGCTCCACGCCCTGCTCGGCCTGGCGCCCAACGTGCCCTTGCAACTGGCGCCGCTGCCGGCCCTGCCGGCGCACGACACCGCCGCCACACACGAAGCCCTGGCGCATATCACCGCCATCCGCCCCGACCTCATGGCCTTGCGCGCCGGCTACACCAGCCAGGAGCAGAAGTTGCGCGAGGCGGTGCTGGCGCAGTTCCCCTCGTTCAGCGTCGGTTTGAACCGGGCGCGCGACACGGCCAACGTCAACACCCTCGGCTTCGGCGTGAGTTTCAGCCTGCCCATCTTCAACGGCAGCCGTGGCGCCATCGCGGTGCAGCGCGCCACGCGGCAAGAGCTGTTCGACGCCTACCAGTTGCGACTGAACCAGACCCGGGCCGATGTGGCCCAGGCCCTCGCCAACCTCGACCTGTTGCAGCGCCAGCGCCACAACTTGGAAACCGGCCTGCCGCCGCTGGAGAGCGCCGAACGCGCCGCCACCTCGGCGCTGGATGCAGGTGCCATCACCCTGCCCCAGGCCCAGGCCCAGAGCATGGCGTTGCTGCAGCAACGCCTGGCCCTGCAGGCGAACAACCAACAAACCACCGAACAGACCGTGGCCCTGGACCTGCTGACGGGCACCGGGGTGTACCGCCCGGCAGCCGTCACGACCACGGCCACACTGCCGCCCGACACGCCCAAAACAACTTCCGATCTGCGGAGCCCACCCCGATGACCTCCCTCCCCTGCGCCTCGCGTCCTGGCCGTCTCATGCGCCGCCTGTTGCCGCTGGTCTTGCTCGGCCTGACGCTCGCTGCCGCTGCGCCAGGCCGCGCCCATGCCGAGGCTGCGCCGGCGGTCTCGGTCCAGGTGCAAGTGGCGCCGCTGCGCCAGGGGCAGCTCGCGCAGACGGTGCATGCACTCGGCAGCGTCACCACGGCCAGCAGCCAGAACCTGGCCATCGCATTCCCGCGCCAGGTGCAGGTGCGGCAGGTTCTGGTTCGCATGGGCCAGCGCGTGAAACAGGGCCAGCCCTTGATGACGGTGCAGACGGCCCCGGGTGCCGATCTGGCCTACACCCAGGCCCAGAACGCGGTGCGCTACGCCCAGGCCGACTTGCGGCGCGTGCAGCAACTGGCCGCGCAGCAACTCGCCACCGAGACACAGGTGAACGCCGCACGCAAGACCCTGGCCGATGCCCAGGCGCAACTGGCCGCCGCGCAGCAGCAGGGCATGGGCAGCGGCACGCACCAGACGACCGCGCCATTCGCCGGCGTGGTGACTGCGGTGCAGACCACGCCCGGTGCGCTGTTGGCCGCTGGCAGCGCCGCGTTGACGCTGGCGCCATCGGCGGGTTTGCAAGCCGTTGTTGGCGTGACGCCCGAGGTCGCAGCCGCGCTGGTCGCGGGCCAGCCGGCGCGGCTGCAACCCGTGTTCGACCCCGACAAGACAGACGTCGCCACGGTGTTGTCCATCGCAGGCGTGGTGGACCCGCAGAGCCACCTCGTGCATGTCGCCCTCGCGCTTTCGCCGCAGGCCGCAGGCTTGCTGCCCGGCCTTGCGGTCCAGGCGCAAATGGACCTGCGCCATTGGCAGGGCTGGGTCGTGCCGCGTCAGGCCGTTCTGCGTGACGCCTCGGGCCAGGCTTATGTGTTCCAGGACGACCACGGCAAGGCCAGACGCGTGAACGTGAAGATCGAGATCGATCAGGCCGAGCACACGGGCATCAGCGGGCCGTTGAACCCAAGCCTGTCGCTGGTGGTTCTGGGCAACTACGAACTTCGCCCGGGCATGGCCTTGCGGGTGGCGAAATGAATGTCCCGGCGCGGTTGCAGCGCGGTTCCCCGCTCCCGGCCGCACGGTGTCTCGCATTGGAAGCCGCATGAACATTTCGCAATGGTTGCAGCGGCATCGCCGCTCGGTGCTGTTTTTGCTCGCGCTGCTGGCTGCCGGCGGGGTGATGGCGGCGTTCAAGCTGCCGGTGGGGTTGTTCCCCAATGTGGATTTTCCGCGCGTGGTGGTGAGCGCGGACGCAGGCGATCGGCCTTCGCGCCAGATGATGCTGCAGGTGACTTACCCACTGGAACAAGCAGTGAGACGGGTGCCCGGTGTGGTCGATGTGCGCTCGACAACCAGTCGGGGCACCGCCGATATTTCCGTGAGTTTTCACTGGGGCACGGACATGAATGTGGCCGCCGTGCAGGTGAATGAGGCGGTGACGCAGAAACTTCCTCAACTGCCGCCGGGAACGATTCTGTCCAGCAAGCGCATGGACCCGACGGTCGATCCCATCATCGCCTACAGCCTGACGTCGGACACGGTGCCTCTGACCCGCATTTACGACCTGGCGCAATTCCAGTTGCGCCCGCTGCTGTCCAGCATCAACGGTGTCGGGCGCGTACAGGTCCAGGGTGGCGAGCAGGAGGAATACCACGTCATCGTCAATCCGGCCAAACTGCAGGGCGATGGCCTGAGTCTGGGCGATGTGGAACGCACCCTCGCCACCGGCAACGGCGTGCAGGCCGTCGGCAAGCTGGAGGACCGCTACAAGCTCTTGCTGGCGCTGGCCGACTCGCGCCTGCACGGCGCCGCGCAAATCGGCAACCTGGTGCTCAGGGCCACGCCCACCGGGGTGGTGCGTGTGCGCGACGTGGCCGTGGTCACGCGCAGCACGGTTCCGCAGTGGATCCGCGTGACGGCGGATGGCCACAATGCCGTGCTGCTCAACATCTACCAGCAACCCGGCGGCAACAGCGTGCAGATCGCACGCATGGTTCGCCAGGCCCTGGCCAGCTACAAACTGCCCCCGGGCGTGAAGCTGGCGAACTGGTACGACCAGAGCACGCTGGTGGTGGCCTCCGCCGCCAGCGTGCGCGACGCCATCCTCATCGGCGTGGTGCTGGCGGGGCTGGTGCTGCTGCTGTTCCTGCGCAGCTTCAAGATCACGCTGATTGCGATGATCACCGTGCCCGCGGTGCTGGCCGCAACCGTGGTGTTGTTGTATGCGCTGGGGATGAGCTTCAACATCATGACCCTGGGCGGCATGGCCGCTGCGGTGGGGCTGGTGATCGACGACGCCATCGTCATGAGCGAGCACATCGTGCGCCGCCTGGGTGCACCCCCAGGAGACGGCTTGGCCATCTCCGCCCCCCAAGGGGGTCGAGGAAACTTGGGGCGGCCCGGCGTTTCCTTGGCCGCGCCCGGCGCGGTCGAATCCGGCGTGAGCCAGGCGCGGCACAGCGGGGTGATGCACGCGGCAATGTAGTTTTTCCGCCCGCTGGCCGGGTCGAG
>NZ_JBTRXV010000088.1:0-16007 GCF_054608695.1 Thiomonas sp. | reverse complement strand
AGACGGTGTTGCAAAGATCGGCCACGACGGTGTTGCCAATGCGGTAGGTCACAACGCGCCCCTCACGGGTGCCATGCACGATGCCGATCTGGCGCAAATGACGCAGATGCAGGGACGTGTTGGGCTGGCTGCTGCCGATGCTTGCGGCAATCTGCTGCACGCTCATGGCGTGGCGGCGTAAGTGGCAAACGATACCCAGGCGCGTCGGGCATGACAGGGCGGCAAACAATTCGGCAGCGGCCTCGAAGACCGCAGTGACGTCATCCTCCCGCGTGCCGAGAGGCCTGCGCAAGGTTTGTCCGCGCAAACCCGTGTTGCTGCCCATGTCGCGGGCAAAAGGAAGTTGGTAGCGCATGCTTGGCGGTGTGGGAAGACGGGAACTCCCTGAGAGATTGTGGGCGGTTACGCCAGCCGAGGCCTCTTTCAATGAGACCTCGGCTGGTCCGCCCTCTGGCCTACGGGCTTACTTCAGACTCAAAATCCACTCGACCAACTGCTTGGCCTGCGCCGGGGTGACATCGGTGTTGGCCGGCATCGGCACCTGACCCCAGGTGCCGACATGGCCATGCAACACGGCATTGACCAGCATTTGCTCGGCACCGGGCTTGCCAGCGTATTTCTCGGCCACGGCCTTGTAGGAGGGGCCGACGATCTTGGCGTCCACCGCATGGCAGCCCAGACAGTTCTTCTGCTTGGCCAGAGCCATCATGTCTGGGGCGGCCCAGGCTTGGGCTGCGAACAAGGCCAGGAATGTGCACAAAAGAAGTTTGTTCATCGTGTTCCTCAGTTTTGATGGCTTGACATGGAATGCACTGACCCCCGCATTCAAAAAATGGGCTCCAGGGTAGGAGCCCAAGGAACTGCCGCCCGAGGAGGAGGACAGCGGTTCCCCCAAGGCCTTCTCGGCCTGGGAGAATGGCGGCGATTCAAACCCCGTACATGCGGCTCTTGGTCGAGACCGTACGTTTCCAGTCGGGCATCGGGCCGACCCGACGAATGTCGGCCCAGGTTCCCTTGTGGTACTCGAGGAAATGCACATCCGTTGCGGTGGTCACCACGGAACCCACGACCCCTTTGGGCGCGCCGAAAACGACGAAGGACTGGTTGAGCTTGATGGTCGGCTCCGGGTAGGCCATTGCCATCGTGGTGCCGTAGTCGTTGTAGATTTCAACCACATCGGTCGGCTTGACGCCGAGGGTCGCCATATCCGCAGGATTCATCTGGATCACCGCCATCGGGTAACGGTCCATGATGAAGGGGTCGTATTGGTTGTTGTACCAAGACTGCCAGACTTCATTGAGCCGGCCGTTGTTGATCCAGAATTTGTACTTGGCCTTGACCTCGGCTGCCTGTTTGAGCCAACCATCCCACTTCGCTGGAAAGACCTGGATCTTGCCATTGGGCGTGTCGAACTTGTCGTCGGGATAAAGCGTCGGCGAACCCAGCAGCTTGTCTCCATCAACCTGCTTGATCGGCATCTGCACGCCGTTGTTGCCAGCTTTGCGAAGCAGTGCATACGTGGCCATGTAGCCCGTGGCGTAACCCTCGCTGTCGATTTTGGGTGCACCCGGTCGACCGACCTGGCGGAATCCATCGTTGAAGGCATCTTCCGGGGTTGTCCACTCGAAACCTTCGAAGCGCTTGGCCATCTTGGCATTGCCTTCGGCCTCGTACATCACGCGAATGGTGTTGGCGATACGCGCGGCGGTCAGACAGTCGGGCAAGGCTTCGCCGGGGGGATCGATGAACTTCTCGGACATGCGCAGGCGGCGCTCACCGTTCATCGAGGTGTGATTCATTTCTCCCGGCAAAGCGCCCGGGAACATCACATGGGCCGCCTCGGCAATCATCGTGGGGTAGATATCCATCATCCCGACAAACAACCCGCCCTTTTGCGTCGCCTTGTAGATCACGTCCACCATCTCCTTGGGCGTGGCGCCACCACGTGCCTGGCCCATGGCCTGTTTGACGATCTGACTGCGGCGAATGACGGCTTCGCGCAGAGCCTGGGCATTGTTGGTGGTCTGGAAGGTGTTGCACGCCCAGAACGTCATCATCTTGCCCTTGCCATTGATGAGGTAGGTATCAACCTCGATCAATTTGTCATGGCGCGGAATGGGAAAGTCGGCGGCCGGATAGCGGGACTTGGGTTCCGGATATGGGGGCCGTGTGTAGCCTTCCTGGTGACCGCCCATGCGCACCCAGCCTGTCCCACGTCGGCTGCCCACATTGTGCGTGGCCACGACAACGGCACCGATGGCTTGTTCAGTGACGTAGTTGTTGTTGCCCCAGATGATGCCTTTCTCGAAGGCATGCATGGTGCGTGGCTGCTTACCCGGAGCCTTGGGTTTGTAGCTCCACTCTGCAGCCTGCTTGATCTGTGCCACCGGAACGCCGGTGATGCGACTGCATTCGTCCAGCGACATGGCGTTGGCCTTGACAGCCGCGTCGAAACCTTCCGTGTGGTTGGCAATGAAGTCCTTATTGATCCAGCCTTGATCGACGATGTAGGTCAGCAGGCCATTGAACAGGGCGCCATCGCTGCCGGGATTGATCGCCAAGTGCAGAACTTGATCCTTGGCCAGATCCTCACAAATCGAAATCGACGGATTGCGACGCGGGTCGACGAAGATGAATTTGCCAGGACCGACCGGTTCGCCAGGGAACATTTTCTTCTTCTTGTCCACCGTGCCGCCCTGCAGATTGGGCAGCCAGTGCACGAGGAAGTAGTTCGTCTGGTTTTCGTAAGGATTGTTGCCGATGGACCAGATGACGTCAGCCAATTCGGCATCCTCGTAGCTGTTGTTCAGCTCGAAAATGCCCATGTCACGGTTGCCGAAGCATTCGGAGTTGTACGCCGGACGGTTGTGGATGCGCACCGTCGGGGTCTGAATACCGGTGAAGATCAGCTTGCCGGTGCCCCACGTGTTCTCGAAACCTCCGCCGGCCCCCCCGTGGTCAAACATGGCCACAGCGATCTCGTCCGGACCATCTTCGTCCAGAATTTTTTTGACCATGCCACCATAAACCTGGAGGGCGTAGTCCCAGGAAGTGTCCATCCACTGGTCACCATAGTAGACACGGGGATGAAGCAGACGCTCTTTGGTGAGGCCATCGGCGTTGTAGAAGTAGGAAGCCATTTTGCCCCCCCGTGTTGAGCTCAGCCCCTGGTTGACGACGCAGGCCTTGTCCGGCACGATCATGACGGCTTTACGCTTGCCGTTCTTGTCGGTCAGCACATTGGTCATCGCCGGGGTCATGATGGTGGCGAAGGGCGGAAGTTGCTTGCGAAAATCGAGCCCCAGCGCGTTCTGGTGGGGCGCACGTCCGCCCTCGCGGTCGGCATCCCAGGTGTAAGCGTGGTAGCCACAGCCCACGATGCAGAAATGGCAGGTCAAATTGGTTTTTTGCGCATCTGCCGGCGGCAGCGCGACACGATCCTTGAATTGCGACATGGTGTTCGTCTCCTGACGGTGATGGGCTTACAGCACGTTGGCCTGGCGGCCGTAGATCAGGCCGGTGACGGCCACGGCGCGAACACTGTCGGAGGCCGGGTCGTACTCGAGTTGGATTTGCGGCAGATCTCCGGTCGCCTGGCCGCAGATCATCTGACCCGACTTCTCGGGATCGAACATGCTGTAGTGACAGGGGCACTTGAAGCGCTGCGTGGTCGGGTCGTACATCAAGGGGCAGCCCATGTGGGTGCAAAGATTGCTGTACGCCACGATGTCCCCGTCGGGGCCAACGCCGCCTGCGACACGCTGCCCCATCTTGATGGCCACGCAAGGCGAGTCGCCATCCGGATAGCTGAACGACACGGGTGTGTTGGCCTGCATGCTTTGGGCCTTGCCGACGGAAATCTTGGGATACGGCAGTACTGCGGCGCCGGCTGCAGCCTGGATAGCGGCTTGATTATTCCCCGCCGCCACGGCGGAGCCAACCGGGCTGACCGCTGCTCCAACCCCTGCTACGCTGGTGCCGGCAACTTTCAGGAAAATCCGGCGCGATACTTTTTCAGTCATGATGCCTCCTCGAAGTGGTCAATCACAGAACAGCAGATTTGCCATTGCAAGACACATGCCGGCCCTGTCTCAAGTATGGCCAAGCATAAAAATCAACAGCTTGCGGATTTTCTGTTGGCTGGAAGATGGAAATATTGCCGACCGAACGTTACTGTATTGAAACCCTAATTTGAAGAGCCGTTTCGTTTCCGTAACATTGGACGCCTATCATGGATCGCAGGTCTACCCTCAAAATACTTGGCGCAGCATGGGCAAGTCCTGCGCTAGCTCAACGCAACCAACCTCCAAGATCAAAACCATTCCGGTTTGGCGTCACCGACGTTTTTTTGCATGATGTTGCCATTCCAAAATGGCAGGATTTTCTGCAAACTGAACTTCGCATGCCTGTTCAGATGATTCAAAAAGCGACCTATCAGGAAGCACTCGAAGCGTTGCGCTCCGATGAGATGGAAGCCGCTTGGATTTGCGGCTTTCCCTATGTCGTGGCACGGGGATTCGTCCGCCTGTGTGCCCAACCTGGCTGGCATGGTCAACCCTGGTATCAGAGTTATCTCATCACGTCGGCCAAACGCACGGCACCGCATAGCCTTCCCGGTTTGAAAGGCGATGTTTTCGCATTCGACGATCCTTTATCGAATTCAGGATACCTAGTACCAGTTGTCGCTTTGCGCTCGCTGAACCAAACGCCACAGAATTTTTTCAGAGCGACTTTTTTTACCTATTCACTACATAAGGTTGTCGAGGCAGTCGCCAGCGGTTTGGCAGACTCCGGTACCGTTGATGGATATATTTGGGAAGTTCTCCAGAAGAATGGCTCGTCTTCCGCCTTGAAAACCCGCATTGTCGCCAAGTCCAGGCACTACGGATTCCCTCCCATCGTGACCCGCAAAAATCTGGATATGGGCTTACATCTGCGCCTACAAAATGCATTATTACAGGCACAAGCCACCCAACAAGGCCGGGCACTTCTGCAAAGTCTCGATTTGGAGAGTTTTCTTTTGCCTCAGGAGGCGTGGTTCTCGGGTATTCAGGAACTCACGGAAATTCTGAATGGCACCCACGTCCCCATTCCGCTGAGTGAGATTTACGAATCGGCATGAGTCTTGTGCGCTTGGCGTTGCCGCAATCCCTGTTATTCCGCCTGCCGCTGGTCGCCGCAACGTTGGTCGTGTTGACCGCTTTGCTGGTGGCCTCCGGCCTTGGATGGCTAACCCAGCGCTACTTGATCGAGGATGTGGATGCGGGCGCTTTTCAAGCCATGGCCGCCTGGAACAAGAGCCTGCCTTCTTTGATTCAACAAGACAACGTCTGGGGCATGTACGAGGCGCTGACCTCGGTCACCTCGGCTGAAACCGGTCGAGGCAGCGGGCAAAGCCTGGCTGTCGTGCTAACCCCGGGCGGGAGCGTGTTCGCCAGTTCGAATCCTCACTTGTTCCCGACTGCCAGGCCACCCAACTGGGCTCCGCTCTGGGCCCCGGGCACGTTGAAACTCTCATCGCTGGACAATCTGGAGGGACGTCACCGACCTGGACTTTCACCTCCCATTCAGAGCGGCCACTGGCGCATTTACGTCAGCGCATTGCGCGGTGGTTCGGGCCCAAGCGCAGGCACCTTGGTCTATGCGGTGAGCGATGCGCTGTACCGCTCCCGGCTGCTATCCATGCTGTGGTGGATCGGAACCATCACGGCGCTTGCCGTTGCGCTCTTCGTGCCCATTATCTGGATGCTTAATCGACGCATGCTCAGCCCTCTGGCGAGGTTGCGGCAGTCGATGGCACTGGACAACGGTCAGGCGCAGCGGGTGGGCTCGGCGCTTGCGGGCCGCGCGGACGAGGTCGGTGCATTGGCGCGTGCCTTTACCCAATTGCTGGAACAGGTCGAGCAATCCCGGCGTGCCGAAAAACTCGCCGCAGTCGGAGCCCTGGCTGCGGCCACGGCTCATGAAATCAACAACCCACTGGGAGGCATGATCAATGCCGTGCGTACCGCGAAGCGCTTCGGAAGCTTCGACGACACCACACAGCAAACCCTGAACCTACTCGACCGCGGCCTCGAACAATTGCGCACCATTGCTCAAGCGCTGCTGGCTCAGACACGCCCCGCCGAGCGTGATCTCATGCAGCAGGATCTATGCGATCTGGTGGAACTTGTCGGACCCTGCCGCCACGAGCGACAGATTGCCTTGCAAACCGGGTTCGACGTGCCCGAGAGCATCCCTCTGGCCGCCGGCCCCGTGCGGCAGGCCACGCTCAATATTCTGCTCAATGCCTGCCACGCCGCGCTGGTGGGCTCCACGCTGGTTTTCGCGGCTGAGCTTTCAGCCGCTGCAGGGACTTTGCGGATCACGGTGCGCAATCAAGGGGCCGCACCGCCTGTGACGGCCATGGACGGCAATAGCCCATCCGGGCTTCCCTCCACGTCTGGTTTCGGACTGTGGGAAAGTCGCAGGTTGCTGTTGGACATCGGTGGCAGTCTGACCCTGTCGCATGCAGCGGGTACGACGACAGCCATGATCGAAATCCCGCTACGCCACTCGGGCTGATTGACATTACATTTGATGAATGCGACCGCAAGAGCCGCATGACAAAACCCCGAGGAGACGTGCCGTGCAAGATCACACCGTTTTGTTGGTGGAAGACGACCCGATCATGGGCGAATCTCTGCTCCAGCGCCTGCAACTCGAGCACTACCAGGTCGAATGGGCTCACAACCTGGCCGAGGCGCGCGAAGCCCTGCAGGAAAGGCTGTACCCGCTGGTGCTAAGTGACATCCGCCTGCCTGATGGCGACGGAGAAAGCCTGCTCGCCACCATGGTCCGGCGCTATGGTGGCTGCTGCCCGCCAGCGGTTTTCATGACCGGGTTCGGTTCGGTCGACCAGGCCGTGCATTTGGTTCGCCAAGGAGCCTGGGATTACATTCAAAAGCCATTCGACGTCGACGCCCTGATGCAGCGCCTGCACGACTGGCTGCCGACCCCCTGCGCTTCTCCAGATGCCTGGTTCGGCGCCTCGCCAGTCTCACAAGCGCTCGAGAACCTCATTGCCCGCATCGCCACGATGGACCTTCCGGTACTGCTCCAAGGAGAGTCTGGCACGGGCAAGGAAGTGGTCGCGCAACGCATCCATACCCTGATGCTGGAGCAGCAACGCAAGACGATTCCTTTCGTCGCCATTAATTGCGCCGCGATCAGCGAAAACCTGCTCGAATCCGAACTGTTCGGTCACGAGGCCGGCGCATTCACGGGAGCCGGCAAGCGCCATAGCGGTGTTTTCGAGCAGGCCGATGGTGGCGTGCTCTTTCTCGACGAGGTCGGCGACATGCCACCCAACGTCCAGGTCAAGCTGCTGCGTGTCCTGCAGGATGGGCAGATACGGCGCGTCGGCAGCGAGCGGGCGATTCAGGTCAAGGTGCGCGTGATCTGCGCAACGCACAAGCCGCTCGACAAGCTCGTCGATACCGGGGCATTCAGGCAGGATCTCTATTTCCGGCTCAGCGGCATACCGATTCATTTGCCCCCTCTGCGCGAACGTGTCGAAGACATCGGATGGCTGGCTCACCGCCATGTGGATGTCCTCAATGCACGCCGGAACCAAACCAAGCGACTCGACCCGCAATTCGTCACCTGGGCCAAGCTGCAGACGTGGGAGGGCAACGTACGGGAACTCTTCGCCACCCTGGAGCGTGCTTATCACTTTTCAGCCGATTGCTGGGTGCGGTGGGAACGAGCCGGTCTTCCCTGTCCGAACCGTGCTTTAGGGCAAGACTTGCAAGCGCTGCCCAACCCCGAGCCCCTGGACCACTATCTGGCGCGCATTGAACGCGACTACCTGCGACATTGTGTGTCTCAGAATCACGGCCAGATGATGAAGACTGCCAACAGCCTGGGCATCAGTCGCAAAACGTTGTGGGAAAAACTCAAGCGCTACAAGACGGAGGGGCAGAATACAAGCAACTACTCAGAAAACGGCAAGTAGCACGATAGCACTGCGAGGTTTCAGCCTGGTTTCAGGCACTTTTTTGTCGCCTTACTTGCTGACGTCCGAGTAATCCTGAGTTCAAAGCGAATTTCATCGCTTTGACAGGCCTGAATGCGGGTTAACCATAGGCATACGCGCATCAAGCTGATTGTCATCTGAGCAAACTTTTGTCGCATATTTGTTCCGGACGTGATTTCCGTACACGCGTTTCATCTGGAACGACCTGAGATTGGCGACACGAAGCGAGTTGGTCCGCTGTAGGCCGCAGAGGTTTATGTGAGCCTTCGGATTTGCATGGTTTTGGGGTGGTTGCGGGCTGTAGTCATGTATGTGAGCGCAGGTACAGATCGGGCAATCTCGCCAGTTTGTCCAGCGGCGACCCCTCTTTCTTCGCCCAAGGGTCAAGCCGAACTTGCGCGGGATCTGGAGGTGAGTACAAACAGATCTCGGATTGCATCGCCCCGATCGACTTCAGCGTGAAGGAACTGTCATCATGGACGTCCAAGGCAAACGGCAGATCGCTCTCACGCCGGAGCAAACCTGGACCACCCGAGTTCAACAGTTAAAGTGCTGACGATGATCGGCAACATCCATCTCGGTAACTTCAACTGCGGGATGTTGCCGGCGAAAAAATCAACCAGCATTCCATTCGCGTCCATTGAACGCCAAGCATGACCAATAATCGTTCACCAGTGGCATCCAACCGCCGCCCTGTTGCCGCGCGTTCCAGTGGCTGGGCGCAGCACCTGGCGCGCATGATCCTCAAGACGCCCATCACGCCGAACCAAATCTCGGTTTTCAGCGTTCTTGTCACGCTGGCTGGCGCCGTTGCGGTGATGGTGGATCCGGCCGCGTGGTCGTACGTGCTGCTCGCAGCCCTGATCCCGGTGCGTCTCCTGTGCAACCTGCTCGACGGCATGGTGGCGGTCGAGGGCGGTCGGCACTCGGCGTTAGGGCCGCTGTACAACGATATTCCCGACCGCATTTCAGACGCCCTGGTGATGATCGCCATGGGCATGGCCTGCAGTGCTCCATCGCTGGGTTGGGCGGCAGCTCTCTTTGCTGTAGCCACCGCTTATGTGCGCCTCCTTGGTGGCGCTTTAGGCCTTTCGCAGGACTATCGCGGCCCGCTGGCCAAACAGGCGCGCATGTGGGTTGCCGTGATGGGCCTGCTTGCGGCGGCCATTGAACTGGCTTTCACGGGCACGCCGAACGCAGCGCTTCGTGTCGCGTTGCTCGTTCTCCTCGTTGGCAGCGCCGCGACCTGCGCCAATCGCACGGCGGCAATCGCGAGGCGCCTGGGCCATGACTGAAACGCCAGCGCCGAGCCCGGCAAACACACTGACTGCACTGGCCTTGCTGGTTGCGGTCAAGGCTCTTTTCGCCGCTGTGCCGACCTTCACCGCGCGCGATGGGAGTGGCCTTCCCGACCTCGGCGCTGCGCCACGTATCTTCATCGCCAACCACACGAGCCACGTCGACACGCTCACGCTCTGGGCATGCCTGCCCGCAGACCTGCGTGCCAACACCTGCCCAGTGGCTGCTCTGGACTATTGGGGCGCAAACGCCACTCGGCGCCACATCGCCTTGCGCGGCCTTCGCGCCGTCTTGCTCGACCGCTCGGGTGAGACACCCAAGGAACGCATTCTGGACCCCGCACAAGCTGCATTGCGCGCCGGTCTATCGCTGATCCTTTTCCCCGAGGGCACGCGCGGCGCCGACGACACGCCCACCACGTTCAAGGCGGGGCTGTACCACCTCGCGCGCGCGCATCCTCGCGTCAACATCATTCCCGTGTATCTCGGCAACACGCGTCGCAGCCTGCCCAAGGGCAGCCTCTTGCCCGTGCCTCTGATCTGCACCGCGCGTTTTGGCGCGCCATTCCAGATTCAAAGCGACGAGAGCAAAGACGACTTCCTCGATCGCGCGCGCTCGCTGGTCACCCAACTTGGATCCCCAGCATGAGCCTGTTTGCCACCTCTCCCGCGCAGCACGCCATGGCGGATCTGTTCGCTGGACTTGTCGCGCTGCTGACCGTCGCATCGTTGGTCGGCTACGCGCTGCATCGCCGAACTCCAGGCGCTCGATCCGCCACTGTCGACAACCTCAACGCGCGGATTCGCGCGTGGTGGTTCATGGTCGCCGTTCTCGGTGTGGCGTTTGCCTTCGGGCGCGGCGTGACCGTGGCCGTCTTCGCGTTGGCATCCTTCTTCGCGCTGCGCGAGTTCATCTCGCTGACCCCCACGCGGACGGGCGACCATTTGGCCCTCGCAGTGGCCTTCTTCGTGCTGCTGCCGCTGCAGTACCTGCTGATCTGGGCGAACTGGTATGGCTTGTTCGTCATCCTGATCCCTGTTTACGGCTTCCTGCTGCTGCCGCTTCTGGCCGCCTCCGGTGGCGACACGCACCTGTTTCTTGAGCGAGTCGCGAAGATCCAGTGGGCGGTGATGGTCACGGTGTACTGCGTGAGCTACGCACCGGCGCTCCTGCTGCTGCGCATCCGTGGCTACGAAGGACGCGATGCCCTGCTGCTGTTTTTCCTGGTGTTCGTCGTGCAAGCCAGTGATGTGCTGCAGTACGTCTTCGGCAAGCTGCTTGGCAAGACCAAGATCGCGCCGACCTTGAGTCCGTCCAAGACGGTGGAGGGCTTCGTGGGCGGCACGTTAGCGGCGACAGCACTGGGCGCATCGCTGTGGTGGATCACTCCGTTTGCCCCATGGCAAGCTGCCGTCATCGCCGCGGTCCTCGTGATCATGGGCTTCTTCGGCGGCCTTGTGCTTTCGGCCGTCAAGCGTAGCCTTGGCGCGAAGGACTGGGGCGCCATGATCGAAGGCCATGGCGGCATGCTCGACCGTCTTGACTCGATCGTGTTTTCCGCGCCGATTTTCTTTCATATCGTGCGTTTCTTCTGGACCTGACCTTGATGCCTACTTCCAAGTCGAAAAAACTCCTGCGCTTCAAGCTCGGCGCGTTCGGCGCCTTGTTCCTGGGCCTGGCAGCATGGGGATCTGCCTATTACTTCACCATGCGACTGCCAGCGTCCGCCGCACGCACGGCCCAGGCCCGCAAAGATCCATGTGTTGACCAAATTCTCACAGCACGCGATGGCCGTGCCATTCGCGTTCCCAAGAGGGACATCGTGCATGCTGAGCAGTTCTGCCGCCAGCAATCGAACATCCTCTCCGCATCCCACTCCGAGTGGACGGCGCCCTAGTCTGCCTGCCGGTGTGGGGCGGCAACATGAGTCGAAAAACATCGGAGCGGACCCGGTTGCGTATCGCGCGCAGACGCCGTCACAGCGCATTCGTGCATTTTTCGTCATTGGAATCCACGCGCAAGACGGGCGCAAAAAAACCGCTGGCACCGGAGTACGGTGCGCAGCGGATGTGATGGTTGCTGGTCATGACGATCGACAACGACCGCCCAGTCTTTCGGTCTGGGTCTCGTACGTCTCACAAGGGGAATCGAATCACGTTGTACTCCAGGTGTCTGGCGTACGAATGACCCATTGGTGCGTACAGCGGGATTTCCGTTGCAGTAAAGATGGCTAACTGCGCCGCGCAGAGAACCCTGACAAAATCCTCACCAAATCGCGAGTCTTTCCTGGGCTCCAAAAAGCCTACAAGCTTCGCGTCGCGGACCCAGACCGAATCCTTACGGACACGGACCAAGGCATCGCCGAGCAACGTGACGGCGCATGTAAACCCCGTGCCGCTGAACGCTTGGCTTGATTCCGAGAGGTATGCGCCATCCGGCCGCTTTTTTGACGTTGCGAAGATGATGTCCAGGTTGTCGCTTTGCTCTCGCAGGACGACAAACCGTCTCGCACCCTTGTGGGCGTCGTCAAAAGGTGAAAGCCCGCCTGAAAACACTTTGAATGCAGCCATGGTCTTCTCCAGAAGTTCCGACGCATGGCCCCATGGAGCATAACGCCCGGATGGGTTGAACTTGTCCCGCTTGAGCGGATTGGGTTAATCGTTTCCAGACAATTATCCTGTGACTTGATTGACTCGTTCGCATCAAATCGCTGCTTCTTTTGCCCAATATTCCGTCTGCCTTGGGTTGCTCCGTAACCTCTTGTTCTTGCGCAGATTGCATTTGACGCGTCTCGTGGCATACTGGTGTCATGCATTCCACGGGACACAAAATGCCTCACGAAGACAGCCATCTCATCGGCAAGACCATCGCCGAAATCGACGCACTCACTGCAGCCGCCGCAACCGACAACTACAACCCAGAAACAGACTGGGACCCTCTCGTGCAGGCAGCCAAGATCCGACAAGCCGAATCCGACGCATCCCTCGCGCTCTCCCCGTCCGAGTCCACCCCGGCGTCCGACGCTCTCGCAGTCACCATCGCGCGCATCGAAGTCGAACTTCGCAAAGCAAGCGCGCACTGATCGATTCGTCTGCCGGTTCGCGCTGGCATCCCAGGTGCACGAACCGACGTGACGCGAATCCGCTCACCCCATGCGCTGTTTTCGGGTTTGCGACATGTCGTTGCCATGCAAGGATTCTCCGCATGGCACACCCCAAACCCCGTCATCGCGCGTCCGAGCGGGCCGCCGCCCCGGCACAGGTAACCACGCCTTTCCCGTTTTCAGCCCTCGATGCGCTGGCTCAAGCCCTTGCGCAGATCACCCCGGAAGCCAGGGATGCCGGGTCCATCACCGCGGAGAAGGTCGCCGACGCCTTGCCAGCGCTGGGCGGCGATGGCGCCGAGGCGGCTGCGCGCTGGTGGAGTCTTGCCGCAGACCTCGATTCCCCGCGCGGTCTGGCGCGGGCGCTCCAGCCGCGGGTTTTTTCTGGCGACGGTGACGCCCTCCGGGAAGCGTCCGATCTCACGCGCCTGATCCTCTCCAGCCCCACTCTCTACGACCGGCTCGGCCCTGACAAGCAGTTGTTCGCCGACGTGGCGGTCGAGTGCGCGATTCGCAGTCGCAACGCGGGTCTGGCCCGCGCCATCCGCGCACATGGCTTCCCGGGCTCGCCGGACATCCACATCGCGAGAGACAAAATCTCCGAGCTTCTTGACGTGATCGATCTCGCGCTGCCGCCAGTCGTCTCGCGCTCAGCGGCCGTCGCCGATGCGGCCGTTGCGCCGAAGGCGCCGCAAGCTTCGGCGAGGCCACAGGAACTCACGACGGCTGCTGAGTTCCTCTCAGCATCACGAAGAAACTCGCCGGAGGAGGTTCTGGCCCTGTTCGCGGCGGATACCGTGCATGCCGTGCTGCATCGTCCTGAGTGTCTCGTGCGCATCGTCTCACGCGAGGACATGGCCGCATTCCTGGCGACTCCACCCAGCGATCACCAGGCGCGCAAGGGCGGTTACTTCGAAATCCTGAGTGCTGTCGCCGCGCGTGGCGGCCTGCGCAAGATTGTCCAGGACCCCACCCTATCTGACCGCCTTCTGGCCCTCCGCGCAACCCTCCCGAATTTTGGTGATGTTCTGGAATTGCTTGCCGCACGCGCAGCCATCGCCCAACTGGGCGGCGCAGCCATCGCGTTTCCGCCCATCTTGCTCGCGGGCTCGGCTGGGATCGGCAAATCGTTTTTCGCCAACGAGATCGCCGCAGCCATCGACGCGCCCGTGCACAGGCTGGCCATGGACACCGCCCAATCCCCGGCCGCTCTGGCTGGGTCGGAATCGTACTGGTCAAACTCCGCCCCAGGCCTCCTGTTCAACGCGGTGCTGCGTCCGCACGGGATGGACACGCACCCGGTCACCTCCATGATCTTGCTGGACGAGATCGACAAAGCGCCGACGCACAGCCAATATCCGCCGCTTGCTCCCCTGCATACGCTGCTGGAGCCCGAAACGGCGCGATCCTTCAAGGACCAGAGCATCGGCTTGCCGTTCGACGCCAGCCATCTCGCGTGGGTGGCCACGGCCAACCGACTGGATGGCATCGACAAACCACTTTTGAACCGATTCGAGGTGTTCGAGATCGAGCCGCCGACGCGCGAGCAGTCGCTGGTGATCGCCAGCTCGCTGGTGCGCAAAGCGCTGCAGCAGTTTCGCCTGACCGACTTCGACACCCCCGACGAGGATGTGCTCGCCACCATCACAACCCTGCCGCCGCGTGACATGCGTAAAGCCGTGGAGCGTGCCATCGGCCGGGCAGCGATGCAGCAGCGCCGCAACCTGGTACACGAGGATTTCGCTCAAGCGTCAACGCGCAAGGCGCACGGGATCGGGTTCTTGCGGTAGTCCATGATTGGACGGCCCGCTTGCCACACCTTCGCAGGATAGAAGAGAGGTGAAACCACCTCGACCAAACCTGGTTTCTTGGTGAAATCAACTTGCAGCTTGTCGCTCTCGCTGGCCGTTATTTCTCAGTCTTTTGGCGGACGACGCGCCACGCGCCAAACCTTCTGCACAACCCTCGGAATTCCGCGACGGAACGCGCCCAGCCACCGCAAGTGCTTGATCTTGCGCATAACCAGCCCACGAAAGGTCACGGTTTTGCGCAAAGGTCACAATTTTCTGTG
Organism: Thiomonas sp.; assembly: GCF_054608695.1. NCBI lineage: Bacteria > Pseudomonadati > Pseudomonadota > Betaproteobacteria > Burkholderiales > Thiomonas > Thiomonas sp. The sequence goes on along the minus strand of NZ_JBTRXV010000088.1, from coordinate 1,517 downwards.
GGCTGAACGGCGGGCTTGCTGCGCGCCTGATCAATGCACGCTGGATGGTCAAGCCCACGCTTGGATGCCGATGATTTGCGAGCGGACCCCAGCCGCGAGAAGTGGCCGCGCCAAGCGCCGCCGACCTGTGTCGAGCATCAACGCCAACGGATCCGCCGCATTTTTGAAAGCTGCATCAAATTGACCTGTTTTTGCTGTTGCGAACGATGCATTGGTTGCGACGATTTCGCCTCGGATTTGCCCTTCAACACACTCGCGAGTGTTCCCCGCGCGCGGGGTTGAGAGGCGTTGAGGAACTGGAAGCACTCACGCAAAGTCGTGTTCCCCGCGCGCGCGGGGTTGAGAGGCCATCCGCCTTGGCGACTCCGACAGCCGTGTGTTTCCGGCTTGCTTTCATCGTCGTCGGGGAGAACATCGGTTGCACCCTTCCTCTCTGCTACGCGTGCGCGCGACAGATCGGTTGGATCAGCCGCAACCCGGTTCGCACCGGGCTTCTCTTCGAGGACCAGACCCCATGGGCCAGTTTTGCCAGGACGCCGATGGCGCCGAGATCGATTCGATGCGTTACTTCGAAGATGACGCTGGATGGCGTGAACTGCGCTTGCGCAATCGGCTCGCGCCCTTTCGGTTCACCTGCTGCGGCGAGGCCCTGTTCTTGTCGAGAAGCCGCGCAAACGTTCCGTTCTTCAGCCACAAGCCGTACTCGCCCTGCGTCGGATCTGCGAAGGACCCCACGGAGGCCGATCACGGCATCGCGCTGGAGACGATCGAGCACTGGACGCTGAAACACCTCGCCGCGCACATGTCCCGCAGCTTGGGATGGCAGGCCGATGTCGAGGTGTCCTGCTCGGATCCCGCGACCGAAGGCGGTGCCGAGCCGCAAGCCTGGCGCGCGAACTGCCTGGCGTCCCAGGATGATCGTCGGGTTGTTTTCGAGATCCTGGCGTCGCGCCAAAGCGAAACCGACACCGTGTTGCGCGCGCATGTTCAAGGCACGCGGAATCCTGTGCGTTTGGCTGACCACCGACGAGGCCAACATCCTCGTCGACTCGGCGATCCCGCTCTATCTCGTGGAGGCCAGGAACGGCTCAACGCTGCGCTCGACGATGGAGCGCTGCCGTCGGCCTTGCAGCGATGGCGATACCTCGACCCATCGACCGGACTACGACGCGCTCGCCGAGGCGCTTGTCGCGCGCTGGCCTGTGGCCAGGCCTCACGGGCAGACGCCCGCATCCTTTGGCAAAACAACGCCGCTCCGTGACATCTTCTCCCTCGCGTTCGACAACCCCAGCGAACTCTCGGCCGAAGCCAAGCGCCACGAGGACGAACAGGCCAAGCGACGGTTCGCGGGGATGCATGCCGACTACGCGTTGTCCGCACCACAACCCCCGCAACGCGCTCGCTCGGTTTCCGCGCCCCTCGAACGCAGGGACGCCTCATCCCGCGAGGTTGCCTACACCTCGATACCCGTTGCACGCGAGGTTGCAAGCGATCTGGAACGCTGCGCCGATGATCTC
>NZ_JBTRXV010000087.1:0-16164 GCF_054608695.1 Thiomonas sp. | reverse complement strand
TCGGTTTGCACCTTGAGGAACAAGCATGAGCATCGAAGGCGTTCTGAACGAAGGCTTCATCACCACATCGGCCGACAAGCTGATCAACTGGACCCGCACCGGTTCACTCTGGCCCATGACTTTCGGCCTGGCCTGCTGCGCGGTCGAAATGATGCATGCTGGCGCTGCGCGCTATGACCTCGACCGCTTCGGCATCGTCTTCCGGCCCAGTCCGCGCCAGTCCGACTTGATGATCGTCGCCGGAACGCTGTGCAACAAAATGGCGCCGGCGCTGCGCAAGGTTTACGACCAGATGGCCGAGCCGCGCTGGGTGCTGTCCATGGGCTCCTGTGCCAACGGCGGTGGTTATTACCACTACTCCTATTCCGTGGTGCGCGGCTGCGACCGCATCGTGCCGGTGGATGTGTACGTCCCGGGCTGCCCGCCCACGGCCGAGGCGCTGCTCTACGGCCTCATCCAGCTGCAGAACAAGATTCGTCGCACCAACACCATCGCGCGTTGAGCCCATCCTGCCAAGCACTGAATCCAGCGTCATTCCCGCACACCCCGATGCCCAGCAAACTCGAACAACTCCAGCACGATCTGCAGCAACAATTGGGCGAGCGCATCGCATCCATGGCCTGGGCCGTGGACGCAATCACCATCGACGTTCCGCCGGCTTCCTACCTCGATGCCTGCTCCATCCTGCGCGACCAAGCGTCGCTGCGCTTCGAGCAGCTCATCGACCTCTGTGTCGTGGACTATCACGGCTACGCCAACGGACCCTGGCAGGGCAGGCGCTACGCCGTCGTGCTGCATCTGCTTTCGGTCAGCCTCAACCAGCGTGTCAGGGTTCGCATGTGGGCCGAAGACGATGACATGCCGGTGGTGCCTTCGGTCGATCCCATCTGGAACAGCGCCAACTGGTACGAGCGCGAAGCCTTCGACCTCTACGGTGTGGTGTTCGAGGGCCACAACGATCTGCGGCGCTTGCTGACCGACTACGGTTTCATCGGCCACCCCTTTCGCAAGGACTTCCCCATCAGCGGCACGGTCGAGATGCGCTACGACCCCGAGCGCCGGCGTGTCATCTATCAGCCCGTGACGATCGAACCGCGTGAGATCGTGCCGCGCATCGTGCGCGAAGCCGGCTATGGCGGGCTCAAGCCCGCCGGCGCCAAGCCCGCCAGCCCCACGGCCTGAACCACCCAGCACAACCATGGCCGAGATCAAGAACTACACCCTCAACTTCGGGCCGCAGCACCCGGCAGCGCACGGCGTGCTGCGCCTGGTGCTGGAACTCGACGGCGAAGTCATCCAGCGTGCCGATCCGCACATCGGCCTGCTGCACCGCGCCACCGAAAAGCTGGCCGAGACCCGCACCTACATGCAGGCGCTGCCGTACATGGACCGGCTGGACTATGTCTCCATGATGTGCAACGAGCACGCCTACGTGCTGGCCATCGAGAAGCTGCTGGGTGTCGATGTGCCCTTGCGCGCGCAATACATCCGCGTCATGTTCGCCGAGATCACGCGCCTGTTGAACCACCTGCTGTGGCTGGGCGCGCATGGCCTGGACTGCGGCGCCATGACCATCTTCCTCTACGCCTTCCGCGAGCGCGAAGACCTGTTCGACATGTACGAGGCCGCCTCGGGTGCGCGCATGCATGCTGCCTACTTCCGTCCGGGCGGCGTGTATCGCGACCTGCCCGACGCCATGCCACAGTACCGCGAGTCCAGCGTGCATGGTCCGCGCGATACCAAGGCGCTCAACGGCAACCGCCAGGGTTCGCTGCTGGACTTCATCGACGACTTCACCCAGCGTTTTCCGAAGTATGTCGACGAGTACGAAACCCTGCTGACCGACAACCGCATCTGGAAACAGCGCACCGTGGGCATCGGTGTGGTGCCGCCCGAACGCGCCTTGCAACTCGGCTTCACCGGCCCCATGCTGCGCGGCTCGGGCATCGTCTGGGACTTGCGCAAGAACCAGCCCTACGACGTCTACGACCGCATGGAGTTCGACGTGCCGGTCGGCAAGGAAGGCGACTGCTACGATCGCTATCTGGTGCGCATGGAGGAAATGCGTCAGTCCAACCGCATCGTCCAGCAATGCGTGGCATGGTTGCGCGCCAACCCCGGCCCGGTCATCACCAGCAACCACAAGGTCGCGCCGCCATCGCGGGTCGAGATGAAGACCAGCATGGAAGAGCTGATCCACCACTTCAAGCTGTTCTCCGAAGGCTTCCACGTGCCCGAGGGGCAGTCGTACGCGGCGGTGGAGCATCCCAAGGGCGAGTTCGGCATCTACATCGTGTCCGACGGCGCCAACAAGCCTTTCCGCCTGAAAATCCGCGCCCCGGGTTTCCCGCATCTGGCGGCGATGGACGAAATGTCGCGCGGCCACATGATTGCGGATGCCGTGGCCATCATCGGCACGATGGACATTGTGTTCGGCGAAATCGATCGGTAATCCCATGCTGTCAGAAACCACCCGCCAGCGCATTGACCGCGAACTGGCCAAGTATCCCGCCGATCAGCGGCAGTCTGCGGTGATTGCCGCACTGACCATCGTGCAACTGGAGCGCGGCTGGATCTCGTCCGAGTCCGAGCGCGAAGTGGCCGACTACATCGGCATGCCGCCCATCGCCGTGCACGAGGTCGTGACCTTCTACAACATGTTCAACACCCGGCCGGTCGGGCGTTTCAAGCTCAACGTTTGCACCAATCTGCCCTGCCAACTTGGCGGCGGTACGCAGGCGGTGCAATACCTCAGCCAGAAGCTGGGCATCGCCCTGGGCGAGACCACGGCCGACGGCATGTTCACGCTGCAGGAAAGCGAATGCCTGGGCGCCTGTGGTGACGCACCCGTGGCGCTGGTGAACGACCGTCGCATGTGCAGCTTTCTTGGCAACGCGCAGATCGACCTGATGCTCGACGACCTGCGTCGCCAAGCGGCCAAGGGAGATGCAGCATGAATGCCTATGCATCCACGGGCCGGGAGAGCTGTTTCCACGGCCGGCATCTCGCCCCGCAAATCCTGCAGGGGCTGGACGGCAGGAACTGGCACCTGAACGATTACGTGGCTCGCGACGGCTACCAGGCCTTGCGCAAAATTCTTGGAGTCGATGGCGGCGCGGGCATGACCCCGGAGCAAGTCATTGCCGACGTCAAGCTCTCGGCCTTGCGGGGGCGTGGCGGCGCCGGCTTCCCCACCGGGCTGAAGTGGAGTTTCATGCCGCGTCAGTTCCCGGGCCAGAAGTATCTGGTGTGCAACTCGGACGAAGGCGAGCCAGGTACGTTCAAGGATCGCGACATCCTGCGCTTCAACCCGCATATCGTGATCGAGGGCATGATCATCGCCGCCTACGCCATGGGCATCAGCGTGGGCTACAACTACATCCACGGCGAAATCTTCGAGGACTACGACCGCTTCGAAGAGGCGCTGGAGGAAGCGCGCGCCGCCGGCTATCTCGGCGACAACATCCTCGGCAGCGCCTACAGCTTTCAGCTGCATGCCTCGCATGGTTTCGGCGCCTACATCTGCGGCGAAGAAACCGCGCTGCTCGAATCGCTGGAAGGCAAGAAGGGCCAGCCGCGTTTCAAGCCACCGTTCCCCGCCAGTTTCGGCCTGTACGGCAAGCCCACCACCATCAACAACACCGAGACCTTTGCCGCGGTGCCCTGGATCATCCGCAACGGCGGCCAGGCCTATCTGGAGTGCGGCAAGCCCAACAACGGCGGCACCAAGATCTATTCGGTCTCGGGCGACGTGGCGCTGCCGGGCAACTACGAGGTGCCCATGGGCACACCGTTCTCCAAGCTGCTGGCGCTGGCTGGCGGCATGCGCGAGGGCAGGGCGCTCAAGGCCGTGATTCCCGGCGGCTCATCGGCGCCGGTGCTGCCGGCGAACATCGTCATGGACTGCACGATGGACTATGACTCCATCGCCAAGGCCGGCTCCATGCTGGGGTCGGGAGCGGTCATCGTGCTCAACGACACCCGCTGCATGGTCAAGTCCTTGATGCGCTTGTCCTACTTCTACCAGCACGAGTCCTGCGGCCAGTGCACACCCTGCCGCGAAGGCACCGGCTGGCTGTACCGCATGGTCCACCGCATCGAGCACGGACAGGGCCGGCCGGAAGATCTGGACGCGCTCAACTCGGTGTCCGACAACATCGCCGGGCGCACCATTTGCGCGCTGGGTGATGCGGCGGCCATGCCGGTCAAGTCCTTCACCAAGTATTTCCGCGCCGAATTCGAGCATCACATCGAACACAAAACCTGCATCGTGCCTGCGTATGTCTGAACATCGCGCAGCTCCTTGCATCGCCTGCACACGAGGTTGACACGACATGGTTGAACTGGAAATCGACGGACGCAAGGTCGAGGTGCCCGAAGGCTCCATGGTGATGGACGCCACGCACAAACTCGACATCTACGTTCCGCACTTCTGCTACCACCCCAAGCTGTCCATCGCGGCCAATTGCCGCATGTGCCTGGTCGAGGTGGAAAAGGCTCCCAAGCCGCTGCCGGCCTGTGCCACGCCCGTGGCCCAAGGCATGATCGTGCGGACCCACTCGGAGAAGGCCATCCAGGCGCAGAAGGGCGTCATGGAACTGCTGCTCATCAACCATCCGCTCGATTGCCCGATTTGCGACCAGGGTGGCGAATGCCAGTTGCAAGACCTGGCCGTGGGCTACGGCGCCTCGTCCTCGCGCTACAACGAAGAAAAGCGCGTGGTGTTCCACAAGAACGCCGGCCCTCTCGTGGCCATGGAGGAGATGACCCGCTGCATTCACTGCACACGCTGTGTGCGCTTCGGCCAGGAGGTGGCCGGCATCATGGAACTCGGCATGGCCAACCGTGGCGAGCATTCCGAAATCACCACCTTTCTCGAAGGCTCGATCGACTCCGAGCTCTCGGGCAACATGATCGACATCTGCCCGGTGGGGGCGCTCACCAGCAAACCCTTCCGTTTCGCCGCTCGCACCTGGGAACTCACGCGTCGCGCCTCCGTCAGTCCGCACGACAGCCTGGGCAGCAATCTGGTGATGCAGGTGAAGAACAACCGCGTCATGCGCGTGGTGCCGCAAGAGAACGAAGCCATCAACGAGTGCTGGATTTCCGACCGCGATCGCTTCAGCTACGAAGGGCTCAACAGTCCCGAGCGCCTGACTCAGCCCATGATCCGCAACGGCGAACAATGGCGCGAGACGGACTGGCCCACGGCGCTCGGCTATGTGGCGCAGGGCCTCAAGCGCGTGATCGAAGTCGATGGTCCGCAGGCTCTGGGTGGGCTGGCCACGCCCGAAAGCACGCTGGAAGAGCTGTTTCTGCTGAGCAAGCTGGTGCGCGCGCTCGGCAGCGAGAACATCGACTTCCGCCTGCGCCAATCGGATTTCTCCGGTGATACAGCTCACGCGCATGGTTCCGCCATTCCCTGGCTGGGTCTGCCGATTGCCGATGTCCGGCATCTGCAATCGGCCCTGATCGTCGGCTCCTTCCTGCGCAAAGACCATCCCTTGCTCGCCGCCAAGCTGCGCCGCGCCACCCGCTCGGGCGCCAAGCTCAGTCTGCTGCACGCGGCTGACGACGACACCCTCATGCCGCTGCATGCGCGCATGGTTCTGCCGCCCAGCCAGTGGCTGCGCGGCCTGGCTGAAGTGGCTGCGGCCGTGGCTGCGGAACAAGGCATCGAACCCCCAGCCGCGCTCGCGGGACTGCAAGCCGGAGAAACCGCCAAGCGCGTGGCCCTCAGCTTGCTTGCCGGTCAGCGCAAGGCCGTGCTGCTGGGCAATGCCGCCGCGCAGCATCCACAGGCGGCGCAACTCGAAGCCCTGGGGCGCTGGATTGCCGCGCGCACCGGCGCGAGCTTCGGCTACACCGTCGAGGCCGGCAACACGGTTGGCGCACATCTGGTCGGAGCGAAGCCCCGGCAGGGCGGCTTGAACGCCGCGCAAATGCTGCGCACGCCGCCCGCGGCCATGCTCTTGTTGAATGTCGAACCCGAACTCGATATGCAGGACGCGGCGCAGGCCATCGCGGCCATGCGCCAGTCCGCCTTTGTGGTGGCTATGAGCGCCTACCGTCATGGCGCGGCCGACTACGCCCAGGTGCTGTTGCCCATTGCTCCGTTCAGCGAAACGGCGGGTAGCCTGGTGAACTGCGAGGGCGTTTTGCAAACCTTCAATCCGGTGGTGGGTAGCGCCGGGCAGTCGCGCCCCGCCTGGAAAGTCTTGCGCGTGCTGGCCGATCAACTCGGCTTGGCGGGATTCGAGTACGACACCGTCGAGGCCGTGCGCGAGGCGGCGTTGCATGGCATCGACATCTTGTCCACGCTGGAACACCAGCCCGACATGCCGCTGCCCGCCAAGCTCGACATCGCGTCGCCAGCCGCACCGGGCCAGGCCGCCCAATCGACCGATGCTTTCGAGCGCCTGGCCGAAGTGCCCATCTACAGCAGCGACGCCATCGTGCGCCGTTCGACCTCGCTGCAACAAACGCGCGATGCGCGCCTGGCCGGGCAAATCGCACTGCCGCCCGATGCCTGGGAGCGTCTGGGGCTGCAAGCCGGCGATCGCGTGACCGTCAAACAGGGTGCGAACAGCGCCGAGTTGCCGGCGCGGCGCGATGCCGGTCTCGCCCCTGGCGTGGCGCGCATCCCCACGGCCCATCGCGCGACCGCGGGCCTCGGCCCCATGTTCGGTGCGGTTTCCGTGCACAAGGTCTGACCCATGCTCGACGCCTTCAATTCCGGTGGTTTGAACCTGCTCGGTCCAGTCGCCTGGCCGGTCGTCTGGAACATCATCAAGATCGTCGCCATCGTCTTGCCGCTGTTCATTGCCGTCGCCTACCTCACGCTGTGGGAGCGCAAGCTCATCGGCTGGATTCAGGTGCGCATCGGCCCCAACCGCGTCGGTCCCTTCGGCCTGCTGCAACCCATTGCCGACGGCCTGAAGTTCCTCTTCAAGGAAATCATCGTCCCGACACAGGCCAGCCAGTTCCTGTTCATCCTCGGGCCCATCATGACCATCATGCCGGCGCTCGCCGCCTGGTCGGTCATGCCCTTCGGGCCCGATGTGGCGCTGGCCAATGTGAACGCCGGCCTGCTGCTGCTGCTGGCCATCACCTCGCTGGAGGTCTACGGCATCATCATCGCGGGCTGGGCGTCCAACTCGAAGTACGCTTTCCTGGGGGCGATGCGCGCCTCGGCGCAGATGGTGAGCTACGAAATCGCCATGGGCTTTTGCCTGGTGGTGGTGCTCATGGTTTCCGGCAGCCTGAATCTGACCGAAATCGTCATGGGCCAGATGAAAGGCCAGTTCGCCAGCATGGGGCTCAACTTCCTGTCATGGAACTGGCTGCCGCTGCTGCCCATCTTCGTGGTGTATCTCATCTCCGGCATCGCCGAGACCAACCGCCATCCCTTCGACGTCGTGGAGGGCGAATCGGAAATCGTCGCCGGCCACATGGTGGAATATTCCGGCATGTCGTTCGCGCTGTTCTTCCTGGCCGAATATGCCAACATGATTCTGGTGTCCTTCCTCGCCGTGATCATGTTCCTGGGCGGCTGGGATGCGCCGGTGTCGTTCCTCGGCTTCATTCCGGGCTGGATCTGGCTCGGCATCAAGGCCTTCCTGGTGGTCTCCATCTTCCTCTGGGTGCGCGCCACATTTCCGCGCTACCGCTATGACCAGATCATGCGTCTGGGTTGGAAAATCTTCATCCCCGTCACCCTCGTCTGGCTGGTGCTGATCGGCGCCTGGATGCAGACCCCCTGGTCGATCTGGAACTGAACCGGAATACAAACATGGCTGCAGTTCGCGACACCTTCAACAGTTTTTTCCTGGTCGAACTCTTCAAGGGCCTGGCCCTGACCGGCAAGCACGCGTTCCGCCGCAAGATCACGGTGCAGTACCCGGAAGAAAAGACGCCCATGTCGCCGCGTTTTCGTGGGCTGCACGCGCTGCGTCGTTACCCCAACGGCGAGGAGCGCTGCATTGCCTGCAAGCTGTGCGAGGCGGTGTGCCCGGCGCTGGCGATCACCATCGAGAGCGAGCAACGCGAGGACGGCACCCGCCGCACCACGCGCTACGACATCGACCTGACCAAATGCATTTTCTGCGGCTTCTGCGAAGAAAGCTGCCCGGTCGATTCCATTGTCGAAACCCATATCTTCGAGTACCACGGCGAGCAACGCGGTGATCTTTATTTCACCAAGGACATGCTGCTGGCCGTGGGCGACCGCTACGAACACGAAATCGCGCCCAACAAGGAGGCCGACGCCAAATACCGCTGAAGGCCCCGCCGGCTGTGAACACCTTGCGTGTTCCCTGACCGGTTTTTCGTTGCTCCACCAAGCGCCGCTCCAGGATCTGGAGCCAGCCCTGCAGCCCCGAGCCGGCAGGACGGTGGCACAACTTGCCGATGCCGCTGACGTCCACACCATGACCACCCAAACCGCGCTGTTCTATATCTTTTCCGCCGTGCTGCTGTTCGCCGCGTTCCGCGTCATCACCGCGCGCAACCCGGTGCACTCGGCGCTGTACCTCGTGCTGGCGTTTTTCCAGGCGGCCACCATCTGGATGCTGCTGCGGGCCGAGTTCCTGGCCATCGTGCTGGTGCTGGTGTATGTCGGTGCCGTCATGGTGCTGTTCCTCTTCGTGGTCATGATGCTCGACATCAATATCGACCGCATGCGGCAGGGCTTTTGGCGCTACTTCCCGGTTGCCGCCCTGGTGGGTGTGTTCATCGTGCTGGAAATGGCCGCGGTGCTGATGCAGGCCTTTCAGATCGGCGGGCAGACGGCTGCGGCGCAGGTCGGCGGCCAGCCATCCACGCCGGTGGCGCATGCGCTGGCGCAGTTGCCCAACACCAATGCCCTGGGCCTGGTGCTGTACACGCATTACCTTTATCCGCTGGAAATCGCCGCGGTCATTCTGCTGGTGGCCATCATCGCCGCCATTTCCCTGACCCTGCGCCGTCGCAAGGACACCAAGACGATGCAGGTGTCCGAGCAGCTCAAGGTGCGGCGCCAAGACCGCGTGCGCCTGGTGCAGATGAAAGCCGAGGGCAAGGAGTAAGCCATGTTGGGATCGCTCAGTCTCGCGCATTACCTGGTGCTCGGCGCCATCCTGTTTGCCATCTCGGTGGTGGGCATTTTTCTCAACCGGCGCAACCTCATCGTCATCCTGATGGCCATCGAGCTGATGCTGCTGGCGGTGAACCTCAACTTCATCGCCTTCTCGCATTACCTGCAGAGCATGGACGGTCAGGTCTTCGTGTTCTTCATCCTCACCGTGGCCGCGGCCGAGTCGGCCATCGGCCTGGCCATCCTGGTGGTGCTGTTCCGCAACCTGTCCACGATCAACGTGGACGAACTCGACCACCTCAAGGGCTAAAGGCATGGCTGAGACGATCAACCCCAACATCCTGCTGGTCATCGCGCTGGCGCCGCTGGTCAGCGCCATCATCGCCGGCCTGTTCGGCAAGGCCATCGGCCGCGTCGGCAGCCACAGTGTCACCACCGCCAGCGTGGCCCTCTCCTTCGCCTTGTCGGTCTGGGTGCTGATTCAGGTCGTGGGCGGGGCGCATTACAACGCCACGGTCTACACCTGGATGCAGGTCGGCGGCCTGAAGATGGACGTCGGCTTCCTGATCGACAGCCTCTCGGCGCTGATGATGGTGGTGGTCACCTTCGTCTCGATGTGCGTGCACATCTACACCATCGGCTACATGGCCGACGACCCCGGCTACCAGCGATTCTTCTCCTACATCAGCCTGTTCACCTTCAGCATGCTGATGCTGGTGATGAGCAACAACATGCTCCAGCTCTTCTTCGGCTGGGAGGCGGTCGGCCTGGTGTCGTATCTGCTGATCGGCTTCTGGTACACCAAGCCCACGGCCGTGTTCGCCAATATGAAGGCCTTCATCGTCAACCGCGTCGGCGACTTCGGCTTCATCCTTGGCATCGGCCTCGCCCTGGCCTACACCGGCAGCCTGAACTACACCGCCATCTTCGCCAAGGCCCCCGAACTGACCGCCTTGCATCTGCCCGGCACCGACTGGATGCTGATGACCGTGATCTGCATCAGCCTGTTCATCGGCGCCATGGGCAAGAGCGCGCAGTTTCCGCTGCATGTCTGGCTGCCCGACTCGATGGAGGGCCCGACGCCCATCTCCGCGCTGATCCACGCCGCCACCATGGTGACGGCGGGCATCTTCATGGTGGCGCGCATGTCGCCGCTGTTCGAACTGTCGAACACCGCGCTGTCCTTCATCATGATCATCGGCAGCATCACCGCCTTGTTCATGGGCTTTCTCGGTGTCATCCAGAACGACATCAAGCGTGTCATCGCCTATTCCACACTGTCGCAGCTCGGCTACATGACGGTGGCGCTGGGCGCCTCGGCCTATTCCGTCGCCATCTTCCACCTCATGACCCATGCCTTCTTCAAGGCGCTGCTCTTCCTTGCCGCGGGCTCGGTCATCATCGGCATGCACCATGACCAGGACATTCGCCATATGGGCGGCCTGCGCAAATACATGCCCATCACCTGGATCACCTTCCTGATCGGAACCTTGGCGTTGATTGGCACGCCGTTCTTCTCCGGCTTCTATTCCAAGGACAGCATCATCGACGCGGTAGGCGCCAGCAACCTTGCGGGCTCCGGTTTCGCCACGTTCGCTGTCACCGCCAGCGTCTTCGTCACCGCGCTGTACAGCTTCCGGCTCTACTTCCTGGTCTTCCACGGCAAGGAGCGTTTCCGCGATCTGCCGGCACACGACGACCATGCCGATGACGGCCACGACCATCACCATGGCCCGCTGGAGCCGCACGAGTCCCCCTGGGTGGTGACGTTGCCCCTCATCCTGCTGGCCATTCCATCGGCCGTGATCGGCTACTTCACGATCCAGCCGCTGCTGTTCGGCGGGTTTTTCAACGGCGCCATCAGCGTCAATGCAGCAGCGCACCCGGCCATGACCGATCTGACCGAGCATTTCCACGGCCCCCTGCAGATGGCCTTGCATGCCTTCACCGCCTTGCCGCTGTGGCTGGCTGCTGCCGGCGTCGCGGTGGCTTATTACGGCTATATGGTGAACCTGGCTTTCCCCGCGGCCGTGGAGCGCATGTTCAAGCCGGTCTACGTCCTGCTGGACCACAAGTACTACATGGACTGGATCAACGAGAACATCATTGCCGCGGGCACGCGCCTGCTTGGCAAGGGTTTGTGGAAGGGTGCGGACGCAGGCCTGATCGACGGCCTGCTGGTCAACGGCACGGCGCGCGTGGTCGGCGTCGCCGCTGGGCTGATCCGCCAATTGCAAACCGGCTATATCTATTACTACGCCCTGGCCATGATCGGCGGCGTGGTGGTGTTCATGTGGCTGTACGTTCCGGGCAAGCTGCTGTCCGGTTGGTTCATCCGATAAATCCAACAAGGCCTGCGGCTAACGTTCCAAACCTATGCAATCGCTCCCCTTGCTGAGCCTGTCCATCTGGACGCCCATCGCCTTCGGTATCCTCCTCCTGCTGCTCGGGCGCGACACCAACGCCCCGGCCATGCGCTGGCTGGCGCTGGTCGGCGCCCTGGTCAGCCTGCTCGTCACCATCCCGCTGATCACCGGTTTCGACACCACCTCTGCCAGCATGCAGTTCGTCGAGCGCGCGCCCTGGATCGAGCCGTTCAACATCCACTATCACCTCGGCATCGACGGCATCTCGCTGTGGTTCATCCCGCTCACCGCCTTCATCACCCTCATCACGGTGATCGCCGGCTGGCAGATCATCACCGAGCGCGTCGGCCTGTACATGGCGTCTTTCCTCATCCTCTCGGGGCTGATGGTCGGGGTGTTCTGCGCCCTCGACGGCATTCTGTTCTATGTGTTTTTTGAAGCAACGCTGATTCCGATGTACCTCATCATCGGCATCTGGGGCGGCCCGCGCCGGGTGTATGCGGCGTTCAAGTTTTTCCTCTACACGCTGCTCGGTTCGCTGCTCATGCTGGTGGCGCTCATCTACCTCTACTTCCAGTCCGGCGGCAGTTTCAACATCCTCGACTGGTACACGGTGCCGCTGTCGAGTACGGCACAAATCCTGCTCTTCGTCGCCTTCTTCTTCGCCTTCGCCGTGAAGATTCCCATGTGGCCGGTGCACACCTGGCTGCCCGATGCCCACGTCGAAGCGCCCACCGGCGGCTCCATCGTGCTGGCGGCCATCATGCTCAAGCTCGGCGCCTATGGTTTTGTGCGCTTCGTGCTGCCCATCGTGCCCGACGCCAGCCATGAACTCGCACCGGTCATCATCGCCCTGTCCATCATCGCCGTCATCTACATCGGCCTCGTCGCCATGGTGCAGACCGACATGAAGAAGCTGGTGGCCTACTCCTCCATCGCGCACATGGGTTTCGTCACCCTGGGTTTTTTCCTCTTCTCCGACCTCGGCGTGCAGGGCGGCCTGGTGCAGATGATTTCCCATGGTTTCGTCTCCGGCGCCATGTTCATGAGCATCGGCGTGCTGTACGACCGCATGCACACCCGCAATATCGTTGACTATGGCGGCGTCACCAGCAAGATGCCGCATTTCGCCGCCTTCGCCGTGCTGTTCGCCATGGCCAATGCCGGCTTGCCGGGCACCAGCGGCTTCGTCGGCGAGTGGATGGTCATTCTCGCCGCGGTGAAGAGCAATTTCTGGCTCGGCCTGCTGGCCGCGTCCACTCTGGTCCTGGCCGCCGGCTACACCCTGTGGATGGTCAAACGCGTGTTCTTCGGCCCGGTGGCCAACGACCATGTGGCCGCCTTGAAAGACATTGGCGCCCGCGAGTTCCTCATCCTCGGCCTGCTCGCCGCCGCCGTGCTGTGGTTCGGCCTGTATCCCAAATTCTTCACCGACCCGATGCAAGCCAGTGTCACCCAACTCCTGCAGCATGTGGCTGCCTCCAAACTGCAGTAAGGCGCTACACCCATGAACTGGATTGCGATCTATCCCGAGATCTTTCTGCTGGTCATGGCCTGCGTGATCATGCTGGCCGACCTGTTTTTCAAGGACGCGGATCACCGCCTGGCCTACGGCCTGACGCTGTTCACCTTGCTGGCTCTGGCGGTGACGAGCGGCGCCTACTACGCCTCCGGCCTCGACCTGTTCGCCATGCAGCGCATGGTCATCGTCGACCCCATGGCCATGCTGCTCAAGCTGTTCACCACCGTGGCCACCGGCATGAGCCTGATCTACGCCCGGCGCTACGCCCTCGACCGCGGCATGTGGGGCGGCGAACTGTTCAGCCTCTCGCTGTTCGCGCTGCTCGGCCAGTTCATCATGATCTCCGGCAACAACCTGCTGGTCATCTACCTCGGCCTCGAACTGCTGTCCTTGTCGCTGTATGCACTGGTGGCCTTGCGGCGCGACTCGGCCCTGGCCACCGAGGCGGCGATGAAGTATTTCGTGCTTGGCGCGCTGGCCTCCGGCTTCCTGCTCTACGGCATGAGCATGATCTATGGCGCCACCGGCTCGCTCGACCTGGCCGTGGTCTTCAAGACCATTGCGCTGGAGCCGCTCAGCCGAGCCGCGCTGGTCATGGGCGTCGTCTTCATCGTCTCCGGTCTGGCCTTCAAGCTCGGCGCCGCGCCGTTCCACATGTGGATACCCGATGTCTACCAGGGAGCCCCCACCGCGGTGGTCCTGCTGGTGGGGGGCGCACCCAAGCTTGCGGCTTTCGCCATGACCATCCGGCTGCTGGTGGAGGGTTTGTTCCCGCTGGCGATGGACTGGCAGCAAATGCTGGTGGTGTTGGCGGTGCTATCCATCGTCGTCGGGAACTTCGCCGCCATTGCGCAGACCAACCTCAAGCGCATGCTGGCCTACTCCACCATCGCGCAGATCGGTTTCATGCTGCTGGGCCTGCTCTCGGGCATGATCAACGGTAACGGCATCTCCGCCTCGGTCGCCTACAGCGCGGCCATGTTCTACCTCGTCATCTATGTCCTCACCACGCTCGGCACCTTCGGTGTCATCATGTTCATGGCTCACCAGGGCTTCGAAGCCGAAGACATCCGCGACTTCGCCGGCCTCGGCAAATCCAACCCCTGGCTTGCCGGCATCATGACCTTCCTCATGTTCTCACTCGCCGGTCTGCCGCCCTTCGCCGGGTTCTACGCCAAGTTCGAAGTGCTCTCCGTGCTGCTCGCCACCGGCCGTGTCTGGTTGGTGGTGCTGGCCGTGGTGCTTTCGGTGGTCGGTGCCTACTACTACCTGCGCATGGTCAAGACCATGTATTTCGACCAACCCACACGCGAGCACCGCGTTCAGGCGTCGCCCGTGGCCTGGGTCCTCATGTCCCTGAACGGCCTGGCCGTGCTGGGGCTCGGCATCCTGCCCGGTGGCCTGATGACCCTGTGTTATCAAGCCATCGCCAACACCCTGCATTGAGCCGGGCATCCTTTCGGAATTCTCATCATCATGCAATCCTCCGCCGTCTGGCTGGTCCTGGTGCTCGCCCTCATCGGCGCCAACCTGCCGTTTTTTTCCAATCGCTTTTTTCTCGTATTCCCGCTGAAGAAGCCGAAAGGCTGGTTCGTGCGCTTGGCTGAGGTCATCGTGATGTATTTCATCGTTGGCGGCGTCTCGCTGGCGCTGGAATCGCGGTTGGGCCAGATCTACCCGCAGAAATGGGAGTTCTACGCCGTCTCGGCCTCCATGTTCCTGGTGCTGGCCTTTCCCGGCTATGTGCTGCGCTACCTCTCGCGTCGCATCGAAGACTGAATCCGCGAGCCTCGCAAGCCCGCCATGAGCCAAGCCGAGCATCCCGACCTGCAGGAAACCCTGGTCGCGACCGAGCCGGTGTTCGATGGCCATTTTCTCCACGTCCGGCGCGACACCGTCAGACTTCCCGACGGTGCGCTCGCCACGCGCGAGTACATCAAGCACTCGGGCGCGGTGATGGTCATACCGCTGCTGGACAACGGCAGTGTGCTGATGGAGCGGCAATGGCGCGCGCCCATGCGCCGGGTGATGATCGAATTTCCCGCTGGCAAGCTCGATGCCGGCGAAAGCTGGCAAGCCTGCGCCCAGCGCGAGCTGCGCGAGGAAACAGGCTGCAGCGCCGCTGAGTGGGCCTACATCGGCATCATCAACAACGCCATTTCCTATTCCGACGAAGCCATCCACCTGGCTTTTGCGCGCGGCCTCACCCCCGGCCGCCAACAACTCGACGCGCATGAATTCCTCGACGTGTTCGAAGCTTCGCCCGCCGACGTGCTGGGCTGGGTCCGCGAAGGCAGCATCACCGACGTGAAAACCGTGATCGGCGCCTTCTGGCTGGACAAGCTCTTGTCCGGCGCCTGGGAACTGCCTTGGCAGCGTCTCGACGGTCAGATCTGAACCCGAGCCGAGTCGATCCGACTGTCGGGTAAGACGCGGCGCATGGCGCTGTGTCCATCCTTGCCGCCCCGACCTGGGCTCGCGCCCCTAGGTGAAACAAAATGCAACAATGAGCGGACGTTCGCGTTTCGCTCCCCATGCCCATCCTTGCCCTCGGTCTCCTGTTCGGCTGCTGGCTGCAAATGCAGCAGCCCCGGCTCTGGCCTGAAGACTTCTATGGCGCTTTGGCAGGCGCCGCCATCCTGGCGTTATCCGGCTTGCTGGCGGCGCGGCTTCGCAACAACGGGCAGCCGGCGCAGCCGGCTCACATCGACCCACTGGGCGCCGTTTCCGGATCGCGCCAGGGCAATGTCTGGCGCTGGTTTCAAACGGCCCTGATGTTCGCCTCGGCCGCAGCCCTGGGTTATGGCACCACAGGCTGGCGCGCCACCGGGGTACTGGCCGACCGCCTGGCGCAGCCCTTGTGGGGCCAGGTGGTCTTGGTCGAGGGCGTGGTGCAAAGCTTGCCGGTGCGCCGTGCCAATGGCACCCGCTTTGTCTTCAGACCGCTGCATGCGGCCGCCGGCATGCCCTCGCGCGTCATGGTCTCCTGGCATGCGCCACGCCAGCGGCCTGGTCCTGCCGACGCCCCGGTGCAAACCAGCCCGGGGAATGACCAAGGGGCGGCCCAGGCTCCCCAGGTCCATCCCGGCGAAGTCTGGCGCCTGCCGCTGCGCTTGAAGCCGGTGCATGGCGCGGCCAACCCGGCGGGCTTCGATGCCGAGCTTTGGTTGTTCGAGCAGGGCATAGGCGCCACGGCCACGGTC
>NZ_JBTRXV010000086.1:0-16397 GCF_054608695.1 Thiomonas sp. | reverse complement strand
AGACGGTGTTGCAAAGATCGGCCACGACGGTGTTGCCAATGCGGTAGGTCACAACGCGCCCCTCACGGGTGCCATGCACGATGCCGATCTGGCGCAAATGACGCAGATGCAGGGACGTGTTGGGCTGCCCCGCCTGCCGTGCGACAAGCGACTGGCCGACGGCTCCTACCTGAGCCGCATCGATCCCTCGGAGAAAGATCGAACGCGCCAGACCCCCGCGATTTGCCTGCGGATGATCGAGCACCGACTGGAGGACGTCAGCGATGCCGAGCCGATCGATCGCTTGGCCACCAGCGTGCTGGATCCGCAACAAGCCCCGGCGCAGGAACTGGCCGCGCTGAACCGCGAGCGCGGGGAGATCGAGACGGCGCTGGACGAGTTCAAGACCCACCTGCGCGGCGCCAGGAGTTCTATGGGCTGCTGATGGCTCACTTCGCCGTGCGCGCGCTGATGCACGAGGCGGCGTTGAAGGCGAACGTGGATCCCGACCGGCTGTCGTTCATTCACGCTGCGCGCGTCGTGCGCCGCAAACTCCCCGTCTTCAACGCGATTCCCCCTGTGCAGAGGCAAGCCTTCCATGAGCGTGTGCTCGACGAAATCATGCAGGAGCGGGTTGCCTGCCGCCGCGGCCGGCGCAATCTGCGTGGCGTCAAACGAACAATGAGCAATTGGCCACTTCGACGACGCCACGCCAAACCACCGCGGCCCGTGGTCATCAATCAGGCAATTCCAAACATTAAGTGACAAGTATTGCGTATTGCGCCTAGCAGGAAGTTTTGAACACGTTCCCTAGAATGAATGCATGTCGCGGCCCCCCTTGCCACGCCTGCGCACCCTGATACGCCAGCAGGCCAGCCTCACGACCATCGTCCTGATGGCGTGGACTTATGCCTTGCTGCCAACCCTGCAAGCGCTGGCATTCCCCCAGCGCTGGGTGGAAGTCCCCTACTGCGCAGGCCAGCTTGGGTCTTTCCAAGCCGCACCGAACGCGCAAGCCCAAGCGCCGCACACCGAGACTCCCCACCAGCCGCCACAACACCTGCTGATCCAGCTCGGCCACGACCAGACAGCCCTGCTCGATCAACCGGCCCTGCTGCCTGGCGCGCAGCGCATCGCCCCGAGCCCACAAGGCGAATTCCGGTTTGCGCGCCAGCAGGAGCGAGCTCCGCGGGTCGAAACGCGTTTTCTGCGCCCTCCGTCCCACGCGCCACCCTGGGCTCCCGTCCTGACGCTGTGACCCGGCGGGTGCGTGCTGTGCCACCGCGCCCGCTCCAACTTGTCATCATCAATGACGCGCCAAGCGTGAGCTTGCGCGCGCGGGAGCCTTCGATGAACCATTCCATCCGCAAAACAACCCCACTGCGCTTTGCTCTCACCAGCCTTGCCGCCACCGCAGCCTTCCTGACCCCCGCCATCGCCGCAGCCTGTGCTTGCGGCTGCGGCGTCTTCAACCCCGGCCTGCCAGGGTTGCCCAATACGGTCTACAGCACCAAGATCTCGCTGCAATACGACGCCATGAACCAGAACGAGACCCAGCATGGCAGCAGCGTCGTCTCGGGAGATCTGAATCCAGACAAGCAGATCAAGACCAACTTCTTCAACCTCGACATCCAGCACATGTTCAACCGCCAGTGGGGTGTCATGGCCATGATTCCTGACTGGGATCGGCATTTCGTCACCGACAACAATGGCACGGTGGGCCAGACGGACCAGAGCCAGGGTGTTTCGCAATAGTTGCTCACCTCCAACGTCACCGTGCTGTCGGACATCCGGGTGATGGGCATGTACACGGGGTTCGAGCCAGATCTGTCCACCGGGGTGATGTTCGGCTTGAAACTGCCCACCGGGTCATTCACCGCTGGGAACTCTGACCTGGGCAAGCCCATCATGGATCGGGATACCCAGCCTGGCACCGGCACCACCGATCTGCTGCTGGGCGGCTACAAGATGGGCAATGAGAACGATTGGGGCTGGTTCGTCCAGGGAATCTGGCGCCATGCGCTCGACAGCCGGGAGGGCTACAAGCCGGGGGACAGCGTGAACCTTGCCGTGGGCGCGCACTATGACGGCATCGAGGCCAGCACCCATCTGGTTCCAACCCTGCAGTTCAACGCCCAGTGGCGCGGCCATGACCAAGGTGGCGGGGATGCGCAGTACGGCAATAGGGACAGCGGCGACTCCAACCTCTACATCACCCCCGGCGTTCAGGTCAATCTGAACAGCCACTGGCTGTTGAATGCTTCGGTGTATTTACCGGTGTACCGTCATGCCAACGGCTATCAGCAAGTTGCGCACTGGATGGGTAACGTGGGGGTAACGTATCAGTTCTGAGGCAAACGACATGGGCAGTTTCAACCGATCCGCCAGGGTGCACGCCAGATAGGGCAGTCGAAGCCGTGAAGAACAGTCAGGATGTCTTCGTCGCTGTCGTGTCTGCATTGCATGACAGGGCAGGGGCCGAGCGTTTCTGGCCAATTCGTGGCGCGCGTGCCAAAAATCCATCCACGCCAAGCTCTCTCGTGCCCAAGCCGAGGGCGTGTGCCTCAATGCGCTGGCGTTGGCCTTGGTCGCGGAGGGCCTGGGGCGGCGTGATCCTCATCCCTGAACGCCGTCTGTTCCCGGCGCCCCGGTTGGGATCGCCTCCGAAACGGACCGCAAAGCGCGTTCAGCGCATGTCCTCCTTCCCCGCCCTGCCCTGGGCTCATCCCCATGCCCCACCCGTCTGCCTCCACGTCAACGCTGTCTGCGGCGTCCCCGACCGACTCCTCGGGTCCAGCAACCCTGGACGCTGCGCTGGCCCAAACCCGGGCGGTCAACCGCCTGCGCAACCTCGCGGAGAAAGCCGCCAAGGATGCCGGGCTGCAGGTTCTGCGCCCGGTGGCGCAGGCCTACCTGGCCGGCTTGCCGGTGCTGAGGCTGCATGTGGCGGAGGATGGCCAGCCCGGTCGTGCCCCCTAGGTCCTGCCGCTGGCGGCGGGCACATTCACACCCAGTTCGCGCGGTGGATGCGCGCCCAGCCTGCAAGCCAAACCCTCTCGGGCACGGCTTTGCATCCGTTGTCCAAGCAACTGCTGTATCCGCATCTCTCCTCGCCAGCGTACAGGCGGGGGTTTGGGGTGTGCGCCCCGCGGGTCAACCTGGATGGCTCGCCCGCAGGGGTCATCACCCCGGAGCACCGGGACGCGGCCCGGCAACGCCGGGCCCGCCAGCCTTGAGTCCGCCATGACAAGGCTCGCAGCTCGCAAAACACGCGGAAAACCAGATAACGCGTCATATCAAAGACGTCCTTGCGGCCGCCTTCGATCTCCACAAGGTTGCGGAAATCCGGAAGTGGACGAACATTCTTGACGTTCCGTACCTGGAAATCGACACAACAGGTCAGTAAAGCATGCAGACCCTGAACGTCATCTCAGCCAGAAAGTGCGTGCCCTGTATCTCGTGACGGTGTAAGGCTCAAGTCTGAGGATGACCGAGCTTGGTTTGCGACCCCGGCAAGCAGCAGGCCCAGCATCACCACGAAAAACCGCCCCTCGTTGACGTCCAGCAGCAGTGAGTTGAACAAACTGCCGATGGCGACCGTGGCGATCACTGCCTGCACAGCGTCACGATCCACGCTTGGCAGTTTCAAGCCTTGACGCCATGCGGATGCCCCCATGCCCAGCAGAAGGGTCAGCCCCACGATACCGAGTTGGGCCGTCGTGCCGAGGTATTCATTGTGTGGGTTCACGGCCACCAGGGTGTCGGTTCCGGCCACGAGCTTCTTATAGTCTTGGTGGAGGCTGCCGGTTCCCGTGCCAAACAGCGGATGTTTCGCGATCAGGGCGAGGGTGTTTTGCCAGAACTGCAGACGCAATCCCATCGAATTTCCGGTCAACATGCCTTCGTGCGGATGCTGGCGCTGGGCGTAGGCATGGACGTTGCTGATGGCCTCATCCAGCCGCCTCTTGGCCACTGGAGATGTCGTGAATGCAACTGCGGCCAAGAGGGTCGAAGCCAGAGCCCCGATCATCATTCCACGCCACCCGAAGCGCTGCCAGGCCAATAACACAACCAGCGCGAAAAGAATGACATAGCCGGTTCTTGCACGGTTTGTATACAGGACATCGAAGGCGATGCAGGCAGAGGTCAAAGTCCATAGCCAGGCCAAGCGCTTGGAAGCAAACGCCTTGCGGGCAAAAAAATAGGCGGCAAAGGCCATGATCGTGCCGAAGTGGATCGTGCCTTGCACCATGGATTGTTGACAGCGTGTAGGCACCCACCCAAGAAAGCGAGCGTAGGACAGCGCAGCCGCGAGGACTGCGCCCACGAGAAAGGCGTGGATGGCACGCTGTCGCCAGCGTTCGTTGCTCATGGTCATGACCAGCAACGGCAGCAGCAAGAGCTTGGCGTACTTGGTCATGAAATTGATGACGCCATGCTGTGTGCCCGCGCTGTAGCTCGCGCCAATGATGAACATCAGCAGCAAGGCTGTCGCCCACATCGCCGCTGGCACCGCTTTCCAGCGCTGAAATTGCTCCGTCCATCTGCCGCTCCATGGCCAAGCCAAAAGCAGGAGAACCACGGCGATGGAGCCCCAGGCCGTGGGCAATGGCAGGGTGAACACCAGCAACACTGCAGCGAGATCAATCAGACGCCATGGCCTTGTTGGTTCGGCAAATTGCTGCGACATGGCGCTTGGTATCAATGGAAATTGAAGGTCAGTTTTGTGCCGCTGATGGCGTTGTAAGCGGCTGTGTAGTCGGCCTGTACATTCGACGCCGTCAGCGTCCAAGTGAACAGATTGCTGGCGTTCGGGTCGTCGGCCGATCCTGGTGGGCTGCGAGGTATTTCTGCACGCCGTTCAGGGCTAGGTCGTAGGGGTCGCCCGCCGAGGGAGCTGTATTGATGCTCAGAGAGCCGAGTTGAGAAATTGCTCAGTGTCTTCCCCGCCATCGCCAGCGCGCACGATTTGATTCCCGATCCACCGCAGCGGCCGATGCCCTGAACAACACGGGTTTCCGCGGCGTTCAAGACAATGCTGTTCATCACTGCGCTGAAAACTTGCACCGACCTTCGCATTCGTAACCAGATCGTTGTCGGCCCCCCTTCACAGCCCGACCAGTGGAGCATCCCCCAACGCGCTGATGATGTAGGCCAAGCAAAGGCCGACGAATGCAACAGCAATGGCAAAGGCCATGATCGTCATCATGACTTCCAAGGACGGCCGCAACTTCATTTCAGTTTCTCCTCACGGGATCGATGGACCGCACAATCTGCTGCCTCCTGCATTCTGGCCTCTGATTGTTGCTGTAGCGTTGCGCAGCGTCCTGCGTTCGAGAAGGTCGGCGCAGAAGGACCATCGCGCACGCAGCAGCCAGCGCAGGTTAGCCAGCAGCACAGCGGATCGCGTGCAACGCATCACCCAGTCCCTTGCGGGGTTGTCCGCCTTCAACTTCGCCCAAGATTTCACACAAGGCGCTTGACACACTTGCTGCGCCGCAA
Organism: Thiomonas sp.; assembly: GCF_054608695.1. NCBI lineage: Bacteria > Pseudomonadati > Pseudomonadota > Betaproteobacteria > Burkholderiales > Thiomonas > Thiomonas sp. The sequence goes on along the minus strand of NZ_JBTRXV010000086.1, from coordinate 10,916 downwards.
CTAGGATTTTGGATGTTTCATTTCTTGGCCGTATCCCGGCTCAAACTCACCCCATGGACAGTGGCAGTTGTCGAAACGTTGAAGTGAACGCCTGAAGGCATTCGACAGCAGCCCCAGTTCTTCGCTGCCGCCGCCCTCAGGCCGGCGGTGGCCCAGGTCGAGTTCCTCGACCTGGTTCCTCCCCCTCTTCGTGTCCGTTGCCGTGCGAGCGTCTTGTCAACGCCTGCGCGCAACCTGTTCAGCCGTCTCACACGAACGGAGGATCCCATGTTTGTGCTCCAAAAACTCCTCGCCCGCCCCGGGCTGTTCCGCAGCGGCGCCGTGCAGCTCGCGCCGGCACGCCCCGCGTCCGTCAACGTCGAGCGCCCGCGCCTCACCATCACCGCTGTACGCCTGGCGTCCTTGGGCATCGCCCTGGATCCAATCGGCGAGCCCAACGCCCACCGCACCTTGAACCGTGGAGGCCGGCCATGAACACCGACGCCGCCATCCTCGATTCCAAGCTCCGCCCCGACGGCCCTCCCCTGCCCGAAGACCACATACCCGAGGAGCTCAAACACCGCCTGCGCGACCGCCTGCACCTGGACGAACTGCGCCGTGCGAAGCAGAACTGGCGCACCCGTCTGGCCCTGGGGCTGGCCCTCATCGGGCCCGGGGTGCTGGTCATGCTGGGCGACAACGACGCCGGTGGCGTGGTCACCTATGCCCAGACCGGAGCCACCTATGGCTTGGGGCTCTTCCTGCCGATGATGATCCTGCTGGGCTTCGTCGCCTATGTGGTGCAGGAGATGACGGTGCGCCTGGGGGCCGTCACCCGCCGCGGCCACGCCGAGATGATCTGGAAGCGCTACGGCCCTTTCTGGGGCTGGTTCTCGCTGATCGACCTGGTGGTGGCCAATGTGCTGACCCTGATGACCGAGTTCATCGGCATCCGCCTGGGTGGCCAGGCGTTGGGACTGTCGCCCTGGCTGACGGTGCCCGCCTCGCTGGCCTTCATCACCTATGTGCTGGTGTTCCTGCGCTACTGGACCTGGGAGCGCATCTCCCTTTTCATCGCGGTGTTCAATCTGATCTTCGTGCCACTCGCCCTATTCTCGCATCCGAACTGGCATGCGGTCGCGCTGGCCTTCGTCGGCCATGGCTGGATCGTGCCGGGTGGATTTCTGTCGCTGACCTTCCTGATCCTGATCTCGGCCAATATCGGCACCACCATCGCCCCCTGGCAGTTGTTCTTCCAGCAATCCTGCGTCGTCGACAAGGGCCTGCTGCCCCAGGACATCCGCGCCGGGCGGCGCGACTTGATGCTTGGGGTGGTGGGCATGGTGTTCGTCGCCATGGCCATCATCATCGTGGCGGCGCAAACCCTCAAGGGCCTGCCCAATGTGCAGAACCTGGACGCCGATGCCGTGCTGGGCGCCATCCGCAGCAAGCTGGGCGACGGCATGATGGCCTTGTTTGCCCTGGGGCTGATGGAAGCGGGCCTGATTGCGTCCATCGTGATCACCGCCAGCAGCGCCTGGGCGATCGGCGAAGCCTTCGAGATCGATCGTTCGATCAACGCGCCGCCGCGCAAGGCCATGGGGTTTTATCTTCCGGCGATCATCGGCACGGCCCTGGCGGCCATCGCGGTGATGATTCCGAATCTGTCCCTGGGTTTCCTGAACCTGAGCGTGCAGGTCATCGCCACGGTGTTCATGCCGGCCGCCATGTTGTTTTTGCTGATGCTGCTCAACGACCGGGAGCTGATGGGCGATCAGGTCAATTCGGCGCAGCGCAATGCGGTGGCAGTTGCCATCATGGTCGGGCTGATCGTGTGCAATGTCCTGTATGGCGTTGCCACCTTGTTTCCGCATGCCTTGGGAGGATGAGTCATGAAGCAACTGCATGAGTTCGACCCGGTCGACATCCGCCGGTTGGTCGACCGCGAAGGTTGGCAAAAACCCTTGCCCGAGGTGCGTCGCGTGCAACTCACGGGGCGGCAGCAGACCGTGTTCTGGGGGCTGCGCCTCTATGTGGTGGTGATGACGGCCGTGGTCGTCTGGGCTTTCCTGCACGGCGCGGCTGGCTGAACAACTCCCTGGCGTGCATCGCGCGCCAGTTCTCCCGACTGCATGCAAGGTCCGTGGCGCACAGCGTCACGGCTTGGGCGCGCGCGCCTGGCGCACCTGCCCCCATCCTGAACTGCTGGCACGATCCCGACTCAGCATCGGGACGCAAGGACGCATCATGCGCAAATTTCATGTCGATGCTTTGTACGCCCTGCTGCTGGCCATCGCGTTGCTGACGGCCTGGCTGCGCATCGCCCATGCCGACGACACCGCTTTGAGCACCTCGGGGCGCTTGGACCTGACCCGTATGGCCAATCTCTCGGGCGGGCTGCAAAGCCGCCCGGCTTCGTCGGCCTTGTTCCAGTGGGGCGGCAGTCTGGCGACGGGCCCAGCCCTGGGATGGCCAGGGGGCCTGATCGAGTTCAGCATTGAGGGGGTGCGCTCCGATGGCAATCTGCCCGCGCGCACCGGTGCCATCCAGATGCCGAGCAATGCATGGGCGCCGAACTTCCTACGGGTCTACCAGTTGACCTATCACCAGCAGCTCGGGGCGGCTGCGGTGCGCGTCGGCATCATGGACATCACCCAATATTTCGAAGTGAGCGATCTGTCCAGCCTGTTGCAGAACAGTTCCTTTGGATTGATGCCGACCTTGACGGCCAACCTCAATGCTCCGACTTTTCCCAACCCCGGCCTGGGCGCGATGGCGGAGTACCGATTCAACCCCGACAGCCTGGCGCGTGCCGGAGTCTGGCAGGGCAACCCACCAGCACTCGCCGGTGCCTTGCATCAAGGAGCCCTTTGGATCGGCGAGGTCGAACGCGACTGGACTGCGCCAAACCAAAGCAGCCCGCAAAGCGATCTCAAGCTTGGGGTCTGGCACGACAGCGAAAGTGATCCCATGATTGGACCGACGACCTCGGGCGGCTACCTGGTAGGAGAGACCCGCTGGGCGACCGGCACGCAGCAATGGGGAGCTTTCATCCTGGCCGGTACATCCCCCGGCCAGGTCAACCTGGTGACGCAGTTTGTGGCGGCGGGCTTCATCGTCACGGGGCCCTTTGTCAGCAGGCCGCAGGATCAGTTCAGCCTGGGTGTGAGCCGGGTGAACCTGCATGCGCCGGCGCCGGAGACGGTGCTGGAAGCGGTGTATTCCTGGCAGCTCACCCCCGCCCTGGCGCTGCAGCCGGATGTGCAGCGCTTCTGGCATCCCGGAGGCACAAACCCCAGCGCCGTGGTGGCGGGACTGCGCGTGCACTTGGCATTTTGAACACAGTGAGAGACCGTCATGAACGAACTCTGGAACGACCCCCGCGTGCAAATCCTCGCCAGCCTGCTGATGGCGTTCGTGCTGGGTGGCATCGTCGGCTATGAGCGCCAGTACCGGCAGCGCACGGCTGGACTGCGCACCAATGTGCTGGTGGCCATCGGTGCCGCGTTGTTCGTCAACATGGCCGATCGCCTCGACGGGCATGGGGGATCGGTGCGGGTGATTGCCTATGTGGTGTCGGGCATCGGTTTTCTGGGGGCGGGCGTCATCATGCGCGAGGAGGGCAATGTGCGGGGCATCAACACGGCGGCCACGCTGTGGGGATCGGCGGCCATTGGGGCGGCTTGCGGGGCGGGGCTGTTCTTCGAAGCCAGCCTGGGTGCCTTGTTCGTGCTGGCGGCCAATACCCTGCTGCGCCCGCTGGTCAACGCGATGAACCGCCAGCCGCTGGACATCAAGGCCGTGGAAGCAACCTATACGGTCTACGCCATTGCCGAGAGAGAGCAACGGCAGACCGCGTTGGAGCAGGTCGAGCAGACGCTGGAATCCGCCGGCTATCCGATCCGGGAATTGCAGCAACATGCGTTCGGACAAGGGGAGGTCGAAATCGAGGCCACCTTGATGACCACCTCGGTGGATGGCGACGCGCTCGACGCGGTGGTCGAAGGCTTGGCCAAACTCCCGCAGATCCACCAGGCGTTCTGGAGCCCGAGCACGACAGAGTAAGCCGTCAATCCTCATCCAGGTCGACCACCTCGCAAATCCGGCGCGAGGCCCGATGCAGGCGCAACCGACACAGAAGAAACGACAACCACGCCAGACTGAGCTGGGTGGCCGCGATGCGAGGAGCGGTGTCGCGCTCGACTTGCCGTCGGTGCGCGTCGACCTTGTCGTGTAACTGGTCACGCGCGTCAGCCAGGGTTTCGGAAGTGGCCGACAGTCGCAGATTCAGGCAGGTCAGTCTCCAGGCGCCCTGGCGGCGCTCACCATAGATATAGAGACGGCGTTGCATGGTTGGTGTGGCTGATGGGTTGGCAGAGTCAGCCGTGCATTGCACCAGACTTTGGAGTCGCCGTCCGCCGAACCCATGCCGCTGCCAGCGGACGCCGGGTCCACCACCTCTGCAAAGCCGCAAACTCGTCACGCAGGGTGTCCCGCCAAGCATGAATCGGGTTCATCACACGAAACGTTTGTTGAATGTCCTGCGCATAGCGCTGTTGCAAGGCTGGCGTGGTGGAGTGATAAGCCCCGACCGCTGCCCAGGTGTTGCCGTAGCGGCGCACGGCACGACGATACAGCCGGGCACCGGCCAGAATGTTGGTGCAGATCGGCATGACGGTCTGGTCGCTCAGATGCAGAGACGGCAGATTCTTGCTGTTGATCTGCATCAGCCCGTCATCCGTGCTGCCGTCGCTGTTGCGATGCACCCGCCAGGGCAAGAAATGGGATTCATGCCAGGCAATGGCCATCAGCACTGTGGCATTGACGTGCTCAGCCTGCGCGGCGTACGCGAAACAAAATCCCCGTGGAGCCTCGACTTGGATTGGCGGCTGGGCAGGGCCTGCCTGCAGCAGCACCGCCAGCGCTAGTCCCCACATCGGGTTCTGAGGGCGTCAAGTTGCGCATACGTGATTGCCTGCCGTCCGCCCTGCGTGCCTTGATCGATCGCCTGCACCATGCAAGGGGAATCGGCCCGCATTTGCAACTCGGCGACGTCCACCGGGAGTTGGTTGCGGCGCAAACGCAGCAAGCCCAGGAAGATCGCCAGGATGGCGATGGCCACGAGCATGCCGATCAACCACTGGATCTGGATGTTGAGCGGCTTGGAGCGGTGGGGCATGGTGACATCCGTGAGCGTGTTCAAGGCGCGTTCATATCGCCTTCATGTCGACTATTAGACTGCACCGGCACTCCAGGATACCGAGACATGCAGACTGCCGTTCCGACTGAATCCACGCCCATCGTCAAGTCAGCCTTGCCAGCCCTCAGTCTCGGTGCCCTGGGCGTGGATCTATGGCGACATTGGCAAGGCCGACACGCCGAGCGTGGCTGATTTCGTGGAGAGTCTGCGCTATGCAGCCATCCAGCGTGTTGAAGGCACGGCGGTGTACTTCACGCCCGCCACCGATCTGGTCCCGGCAGCGTTCCTGCACAACCTCAAGCACAACAAGGTGCTGCATGAGCGGCTGGTCTTCCTGTGGACCCAGACGCTGGAGGTGCCGCATGTCACGGGTACCGCACGCGCGGTGCTCAGCGACAAGGGGCATGGCATCTACACCTTGCATGCCCAGCACGGCTTTCAGGATGCCGTGGACATCCAGGGATTGTTTGCGGACTGCGCACAGTTCTACGACTTCGAGTTCCAGATGAACGAGACCTCATTCTTTCTGGCGCGGCAGACCATTGTGTCGGCACGCCACTCGGGCATGGCGCCCTGGCGGGAGGTCTTGTTCGCCTGGCTCAGCCGCAACGCGCAGGCCGCGTCGGACTATTTCAAGATTCCGCCCAACCAGGTGATCGAGTTGGGCGCGCAGATCGAGATTTATTGAGATTTCCAGAATGGGCGACAGACGCAAAGCGGCGCACAAAACTCCCCCCTCCCAACCTCCCCCACCGCGTGGGGGAGGAGGCGCCCCCTCCCCATGCATGGGGAGGGTTGGGGTGGGGAGGGGTTCGGACTGTCACGAATTTGGGAAACATCAATAGATCTGCGTGCGGGAGTCCCTTTCGTCATTTGCCTGGAAACACCTTGATGCCTGCGGCTGTGTCCTGACACAATGGCCCATGGCCCGCCTTGCCCGCACCGATCTCACCCACCTGGCCACCCAGCTCTGTGCCTTGCTGAGCTGCCGGGCGGCAGAGCTGCGGCTGACCGCAACCCCGGAAGGCCTGGTTGAGTTGCGCCTGCAGCGTCACGACCAGGCACAGGCCTTGGCGCTTTCCACCCGGATCGGCACGCCCGAGGAGTTGCAAGCCTGGGCAGCGCAGGCCGGCAAACGCCCACGCCAGCGCCATGTGGTCCGTGCGTCGGCCTCGCCCGTCTCCTCATCCTCCCCGAAGCGACCACCATGATCGACCCCGTTCGTGCCATCCGCAGTTTCAACGCCGGACGCGACCCCGAGCGCCTGGCGCTCAAATACCGCGCCATGCGCCAGAGCCGCTTCGCCTTCCTGCGTGGAAGCTGTCACCTGTTCTATGACCGCCTGCCTGCAGCCAAGCTGTTCACCAAGGCGCCCACTGCCTGGCTTTGCGGTGATTTGCACCTGGAAAATTTCGGCAGCTACAAGGGCGACAACCGCCTGGTGTATTTCGACCTGAACGACTTCGACGAAACCCTGCTGGGGCCGGTCACACTCGATCTGGTGCGCGCCCTCACCAGCATCTTGGTCGGCGCCGATGTCCTGCATGTCAGCCAAGACGAAGCTCTCGATCTGTGCCAAAGCTTCCTGGATGCCTACACACGAAGCCTGCTGGATGGCAAGGCCCGCTGGGTGGAGCGGGAAACGGCGCATGGGCTGGTTCGGCATTTGCTCGAGGCGCTGCAAGACCGCGCTCGACCCGCCTTTCTGGACACGCGCACACTGCGCAAGGGCAAGCGCAGGCTGCTGCGGGTGGATGGTCAGAAGGCCCTGCCGGCCAGCGATGTGCAGCGCGAACCGGTGACCGCTTTACTGGCCGAGTTTGCAGCCACCCAGCCGCACCCGGAGTTCTACACCGTGCTGGATCTGGCCCGCCGCATTGCGGGCACGGGCAGCCTGGGAGTGGATCGCTACGTCATCCTGGTGCAGGGCAACGGCTCGCCGGATGCGAACTACCTGCTGGACCTCAAGCAGGCGCTGCCTTCTGCGCTGGCCGGGCATGTGGCGACGCGCCAGCCCAAGTGGGCAACGCAAGCGCACCGTGTGGTGGGCGTGCAGCAGCGCATGCAGGCGGTGTCGATGGCGTTCTTGCATCCGTTGCAGTGGAACCAGCAGTCATACGTCTTGCGCGGCCTGCAACCTTCGGAAGACCGGGTGAGCCTGGACAGGACACAGCAATCGATGACCGAACTCGAGGGGGTGATCAGGGCCATGGGGCGACTGACGGCCTGGGCGCAGTTGCGCAGCAGTGGCCGGGGTGGGTCTGCCACCACGGATGAGCTTCAGGACTTTGCCGCTGGGCGCAAATGGGGCAAGAACCTGATGGCTGTTGCGCAAGACTGTGCGCGGCAGTGCACCGAGGACTGGAAGGCATTCTCCACGGCTTATGACGCGGAGGCGTTCAAGGGGTAGGCATGGGTGGCAGCCTGTTTTGAGTGGCTGCTTGGGAGCGATCACCGTCCGCTGGCCCGCCAAACTTTGGCGGTTGATAACGGCCAAAACCAGCCATTGGGTCTTGCTGCGCTCTAGGATGCACTGGACTCCCCTTCTTCTTTGCGCACTTTCTTCCTTGACCAGCGCCCCATGCCAAACCCTTCTGCCCCAACTTCTGCGTTCCCGACCCCGACAGCGTCCTCCGGCTCCTCGGATCCAGCAACCCTGGACGCTGCGCTGGCGCAAACCCGGGCGATGAACCGCCTGCGCAACCTCGCGGAGAAAGCCGCCAAGGATGCCGGGCTGCAGGTTCTGCGCCCGGTGGCGCAGGCCTACCTGGCCGGCTTGCCGGTGCTGGATGCGCTGGTGGTGCAGATGAGCTTCCGGGGGCTGCCCGTGCTGGCGGACGACCTGTTGACCGGGGCGCTCTATGACCCCAGGACCGGCCACTGCCTCTCCAGCTCGCGGCTGCATCTGGATGTGGCCAAGCGGGGCGAGGTGAGCCAGGTCAAGGCCCAAGCCTGGCTGCGCCGGCGTCAGAACGACCTGCAGGCCGCGAAGCGGTAGCCCCGATATCCTCAGACCGGTCGGGTGGCGCCGCGGTGGGATTCAGCCGTTGGGCTCCAGGTCGTCCAGCTCCGGGAGGTCATCCCGACCCTCGGCGTCCTCACCCCCGTCCTCGTCGCCTTCTCCTGTTGCTTCGCGCCGCTGACGGGCCCAGAACTCAAGCACAGCTCGCCGATGGCGTGCAGCTCGGCAGCATCCACCGCTGCGCCGTCCATCAGCTCCATGTGGGTGTCGATGGCTGCGTCGAGCAGCGCCCGGCCGTTGTCGGTCAGCAGCGTGGGCGTGGAAAACGGCCGGGCTCAGGCCGCCGCCGGCAGCCCGGCAGCCTGGCTGCATAGACCTTGGCACAGCTCGGCAATCTGGCACAGCCGGGCGCTGTCGCAGGCACGCAAGCCCTCTTCGAGGATCTCGCGCAAGTCCTGAATGGCTTGCAACAAGGTGGAGTGTTCGTTCGGGGCCAGCATGAGGGTGGATGGCATGGACAGGTCTTCCATGGGGCGCTGGACGTCCAACGCAAGCTGCCAGCGTAGCAAGCCAGCCAGCAGCGCGAAAGAGGTCCAACCAACAAAAACCATCGACAGGCCACCGGTCAACCCGGGCGGCCGCCCCAGGGTGAAGCGCAGGCCTGGCCTGCGGGCCTGGGGCGGCCTGACCTGAGCCCCGGACGGCCTTGCCGCTGGCGCCCAGGCTGTCGGGCAGCTTACGGGGGCGATGGGGCGCAGGCCTTGACCCGGATCAAGGGGAGGACGCGTCTTGCGCCCAGAGGCGTGTTGTATTCCGGCCTTGCCAAGCAGCACTGGAGCATTCGCGCAATGTTGAAGCGCATGAACTCCATCTGGCTACCGACGGCCATCGCTGTGCGACCCGATGCAGGTCACGGGCAGTACATTGCTCGATCCACGATCTTGCTGCTCCGGGTGTGCGGCGATAATCCAACCTCATGACCTCACCGGAATGCCTCGCATGACGCCCACCTACGCCGAACTGCAAGCCCAGATTGCCCAGCTCACCGCTCAGGCCAACGCTGCCCGTCGCATCGAACTGGCCAGTGTGATCGCTGAGATCCAGCACAAGATGGTCGACTACGGCATCACCCTGGAAGACCTGGGCGGCAAGCGCGCCAGCTTTCGCAAGGGCAGCCCCGCGCCCGTGAAATACCGCCACCCGGCAACCGGCCAGACCTGGACGGGACGCGGCAAGCACCCACGCTGGCTGGCCGCGGAGATTGCCGCGGGCCAGGACGTCACCGCGTTCGCCATCGCCTGAGCGGCAGCCATGGCTGCCAACCCTGTGCCTCCTGCACCCGTGCGTAGCATGCTGCGCGTTACGCTGACCGGCGCCAATCGGCGCATTATCGGGTCCGACAGTCCGATGGACGACGCAACTGCACGCGCCTTCAAGCCGCGCATCGCCTTGCTCGATCCCGATAACCAGATTGCCGCTATGAAAGCCTGAAGACGATGAATCCCAACACCGCGCATACCCTTGCTGACACGACAACGCAACCGTTGTCGCTCCAGAATCGATCGCTTTCCGTCAAGCTGGTCGCTGTCCTCTTGGGCACGCTGCTGCTCACGGTGTCGTCCCTGATCACGCTCCCGATGGTTCCCGTGCCGATGACCCTGCAGACGCTGGCGGTGACCTTGGTGGGTGCCCTCTACGGTTGGCGGCTGGGCAGCGTGACGATCATCGCCTGGTTGGTGGAAGGGCCCTGGGCTTGCCAGTTCTCGCGGGTGGGGCCTCCGGAATCGCCCATTTCATGGGGCCAACGGGCGGCTACCTGTTCGCCTTTCCCCTGGCCGGTGCGCTCACCGGCTGGCTGGCCGGGCGGGGCTGGAATGGGTCGCGCCCCTTCCTGGTGTTTCTGGCGATGCTCGCGGGTAACACCCTATGTTTGCTGCTTGGCGCTGCTTGGCTGGCCGTCATGATCGGGCCCGCCAAGGCCATCACTTTGGGTGTCCTGCCTTTTGTGTTCGGGGGCGTCCTGAAGTCCATCCTTGGGGCTGCGATCGTCAGGGCCTGGTCGGCCGTGCGGTAGTCACGCGGGCCACCGGCCTGGACGGGTGTACCCACCAGCGCAGGCTTGCAGGGATTGCATCAAGGCCGTTCCCTGCTTTGTCTCATTTCAAAGCGACGCTGGCGGCTGTGTCTCCTCCCGGTCGGCTGCCAGTCTTGTGAGCATGGCGTCCCCATGCGCCGGAGTCCACTTCCCCGCGCACCCCGCGATCGAGAGCCCATTGTGTTCACTGCTCGCCCTCTGCTCGGTGGCGGACGCCTGAAGCTCGGTGCTCATGCGCATCGTTTTTTTCAGCCGACGGTGCTCGCGGATGCAACCGCGGACATGCTTTGCGCCCGTGAAGAAACGTTCGGACCCATTGCCCCGGTGTTCCGCTTCCAGAATGAGGCAGAGGTTCTGTTAGCCGCGAATGCAACAGAATTTGGTCTTGCGGCCTATATCTTTATAGCCGCGACATTGGGCGAATTTCTCGGATGGCCGAAGCCCTCGAATTCGGCATGGTCGGAATCAATACAGGGCGCCTGTCATCCGAGGCAGCACCCTTTGGCGGGGTGAAACAGTCTGGACTGGGAAGGGAAGGCTCCCGTCACGAAATCGCTGAATATCTCGAATGGAAGACCATCTGCCTCAATCCCGATTCGGGCTATTCAGGCAGTGCCAACCGCAGGGTACCGAACAACCCTGACGCGACCGTCGCTAGGGCCTGAATCAGGAATGGCTCA
>NZ_JBTRXV010000085.1:0-17207 GCF_054608695.1 Thiomonas sp. | reverse complement strand
ACGCCGGGTCGATGTGCGCGGCCATCGGCTCCACGCTCTTGCGCTGCGGCGGGGCGACATCGGTCCGGTGCCGTACCCGCGCAATCCGGCGTGCCGGTCTGCATGGCCCAGGCCTTCGTTCCGATGGGCCATGGACCGATCCAACTCTTGCAGTTCGTCCATCAAGGTCCACCTTTCACTTGAAAATGCGCGAATCATGCCTTTTTTGTAACACAGTAAGACTAGGACCGTAACGCTGAGCCTCGGCGCGCGCAAGCAGAGCGTTCAGCTCCTTGGCGATGCCGGGCACGGTCTCAGCTTGCTGTTCAAGCCAGGCTCTTAATGTGTGCGCCTGCCCGGCATGGCTTGGATAGCGCCCGCGCGATTGCTCCCAGAGCTGATTGAGGCCCTCGACATCCTGGTTTTGGGCCAAGCGAGCCCATTTGAGACGCTTGCGGCCTTGGCACAACGCGCAATAGGCGAAGCGAGCCAGCGCAAGTCCAGCCAACAGGGCGGTGGCGCCCATCAATCCGACCAGCAGATTCCGGGGTCTTGGGTCCGTCACTTGCACGCGACCCCATGAAGCCTGCGCAAGCTGCGGGGCGGCCAGTTGTGGATCCATATAGGGAGTGTGCAACACAGGGTAGCGGATGAGCCCGCGGCTGATCGCGCGCAACGGCCAGTCCACTTGCCAGCGTCCATCGCCTTCACCGGAAGGGCCCAGAACCTGATGGATACGTGGCGCATGAAATCTCAGACCTTCGGGCGTGGCTTGTCGATCCAGGATTTGTCCCAGCATGCGCGCAGTCAGGCCCGGCGCACGGATCAGGAAGCGCAACACAGCCGCCTGTCCGATTCGCAGACTTTGCGGGGCTGGCTGGAGCGCGATTTGGGGGCGCCCGACGGGCAAATTTGCGGGCCAGTAGGCTGGCAGTGGCCGTACCCGCAGCTCCAAGGATTGGGGCGGGTAGATCAGCAATTGGCCGAAGCGCCTGGCTGCGATCTTCGGAAAATGTACGTGCGTCTCGCCGGCACGCCAGGGCAGCAAGGACCAGGCGTGGCGCTCCACAGGGACGGATCCGCCTTCCACCTCGACCGCAGTTGCGAGGGTTGGAAGGCTACGCAGGCTGGCATCCGCAGCTTCAGCGGCGATGGGATCCCACGACAACGCACCTGCGCTGTCGACATCCAGCTCGATCCGTACAGGCTCGCCCACCATGGGCTGCGCTGGGTTGATGTGCGTCGCCAGATAGAGAGGCTGCTCTCCCGGAGCGTGGGAAGCGACCTGCACCGCCTGGACGGCACAACGGCTGCCCGCCAACTCCAGCGCTGGTAGCGCGAGCTCGCCGCTGCGCATGGGATAAAGCGTGACCTCGGCCACTTGGGTGCTGTGGCCTTTGCCGTCACCCGAACTCGAAGTGCTCTGTGCATGCAACAACCAGTCCGGGCCGAAGTTCGCTGCTGTCCAGGTCGGTAGCGTCTGGGGCGAATCGGTGGCACGCAGTTGCCAGCGCACGGGCTGGCCCAGGATGGGTTGCGCAGGCTCGACCTGGCACGACAGTGTTGCCGCGCGCGCAAAAGGCGCGAGAGGCGACAGCCCCCATAGAACCAGCGCCACACCAGGAAAGACGAACCGGGATCTGAACCTCATGGCTGCGCCCTCAAGCCTTTGATGGCGACTTTGTTGTCGTGCTCCAGCACGTCTGCGAGCAGTTGGGGTGCGTCGTCGTCCAGCAACTCCATCTTGCGCTGTGCCGCCTGCCGCTCTTCCTGTGTCAGCTTGGCAGGCGGCGTGTTGCTTGCCGCCGGCGTGATGGATGCGCCCTGCAGGCTGCCTCCGGTTTGAAGCGCCTGATTCTCGACCGCAGCCCGACCCGGCTGCTGGCGCTCGTGCCCCATCTGGCTTGGTGGACGCTTGCTGCCCCGGCCGAAAAAGGATTGGGGTTGTGGCGCGCCGCGCTTGCGCATGGCCGTGAGCGCGGTTTCGGGATGCTCGAAGGTCCACTGCGCCTCGGCCAGATGCATATTGCGCAACGCTGCCGGATTGCCGGGCGCCAAGGCCAGGCTGGCGTCATAGGCGTCGAGTGCCTCGCGCAGGCCGCCCGGCAGATGGAACGCGGCGTTACCCAGGTTGTAGAGCGCCTGCGCGCGTTGCGCATTGGTGTTGGCGTCGAGCATGGCGCGGCGGTACGCGGCGAGGGCCTGCGGATAAGCACCGAGCCGATACGCGCTGCCGCCTTCGCCCATGCGCGCATCGAATCCGGGCAGGGCCGCATAGAGCCGTCTTGCTTGCTTGAAGTTGCCGGCGCGCCAAGCCGTCCAGGCGTCCCAGGCCTGCGTGGCATGCAGGGTGGTCGTCTGCGCATGAACCAGCGGCGGGCTCAAGAGCAGGAAGGACATGCCCAGTGCCGCAAGTACCACCAAAGCCGCGGGTGGTTTGGTTTTGCCACGTCGCCATGCGTTCGACCAAAGTTGAAGCACGCCACAGAACCGTCCCGCGCTTTGCTTGCCGGATTGGGAAGCGGGCTCGGCTGGCGACGTCCAGGGAATGCTCAACAGCAGCATCAACAACAAGGCGCCCAGCAGCGGCACGCCGTCGAGTTCGCGCCAGGCGATGATTTCGCCTGCGGGGACGGGATTGGAGGGCAGGCGGGCCAGGCCGCGCGTGTACAGCGCGCCCCAGGGATCGCTGCCGAGCTTGCTGGATGCACCATCCGTGGCGCGGGCAAGCTCGTCGAGCACGCCGGAATCCAGCGGCGATGCCGACGCGCCGAACCAGGAGGCATGTTCGAGCAAGAGCACGAACACCGGGATGCCGGCAGCGCGCAGGCTGGCCGCGGACTGCTGCATCTGCTCACGGAAATCCTGGCTGACTGGGCTTGGCGGGTCGGCCCCGGCGACGAGCAGCACCGCGCGCGAGGAGCCAGGCGTGGCCAGCAATTCGCGCCGCGCCAGTTCGAGCGCACCGTGCAGGCCGGCGCTGTGCTGCGCCTGCAACAGCGTGGGACTGGCCTGCTGCAAGACATGACCAAAAATGGCCATGTCGTCGGTGCAGGGCAGCAAGACGCCGGCACCGCGGCCGTAAATCGCGAGTCCCAGGCGCTCGCCACGCAGGAGCGGCAGCAGGTCTTGCAGTTCGATGCGCGCATGCTCCATCAGGGACAAGCCTTGCGCATTCGCCTGTTCCATCCCGGGCGAAGCGTCCAGCACCACCATGATGTTCACCGCATGGCGCATGGACTGCAAACCCGCAGGACTGCGGGCCAGCGGCAGGCGCGGCCCTGCGAGGCTAGCCGCCAGCAGCAAGCCGAGCACGAGTTCGCCGACCCGGCGGCAAGACGATGCGCCGGGTGATGTCAGGCGCACGGCCCAGGGGTGGAGCTGGGCATCGGCATAAGCGCCGGCATCCTGCCGCATGCGCCCGCCAGCCCACCGGCGCAGCGCCCACAGCAGCAAAGGCGCCGCGGCGAAGAGCCAGGCCCAGGGGTGGGCCCATTGCAAGGCACTTGGCCACAGCGTCATGGCTCGATCTCACCGACCGGCTGCGGCCCTGCAGCACGGGGGCGCTTGCGAGGCAGGCCCACCCCCGGCCATTGCGCCAGCAGCCACAGCACCATGCCCAGCGCCAACGGCCAGGCGTAGAGCTGTTGCGCCTGGCGCCGTTGCGGTGGTGGTTGCAAGGTGGGCGTGAGTTGGCCGATGGCGTGGATGGCGGCTTCCTGCGCGCCGTGGCTGGCGGAGTAGAAATAGCGGCCACCCGTTTGTTCGGCGATGGCCCGCATATCCGGCTGCGGGCCCTGGTAAGCGGGCACGGTGTAGGGCTGGCCGCTGGCCGGCGTGTCGCCCACCTGCACCGTGAAAATGCGCACGCCCAGTGCGCGCGCCAGCGCCACGGCCTGCGCCGGGCTGATCTGGCCGACGTTGCTCGCGCCGTTGTCGGAATACAGGATGAGCACGGGCTTGAGCTTGCCCTCGGCGCGCACCTGGCGCAGCGCCAGGCCAATGGCGTCGCCCAGGGCCGTGTCGTCGCCAAGCATGCCGATGCGGGCGCGCGCCACCATGGCCGCCGCGAGTTGGCGGTCGAAAGTCGGCGGCAGCAGGGTTGCGGCGTGGGTGCCGAAGGCGAGAATGCCGCAGCGGTCCCCGGCACGCGCCTGAATGAAGCGCGCGAACACCTGCTTGACCACGGCCAGACGCTCGGCCGGCTGGCCGTTCCAGCGCAGGTCGTGGATGCTCATGGTGAGCGACGTGTCGAGCAGCACGACGATGTCGCGGCCCTGCGGCGGCGGCATCACCCAGGCGCCCAGGCGCTGCGGCTGCGCCAGCGCCAGGATCAGGCACAACAGGGCGAGCGCCGGCAGCAAGCGGCGCAGGCTCGGCCACTGGCTGGTCGTGGCGCCATGCAGCAGCGCCCGCACATCCGGGTGCAGCAAGACCAATCTGGGAGCCGCCGTGGTTTGGGACGACTGGCGACGCCACAGCAGCCAGGCCAACAAAAACGGCAGAGGCAGCAGGAGGAACGCGAGTGGCTGGCCCCAATGCAGCGCCGCCCACAGCGCGGGCGGATGCAGTTCGTGCGGGAAAGGCAGCGTCATGACCGATCCTTGGGCGAAGGCGAAGACGATGACCAGCGCGATGACGAACGCGTCTCGGCCTGGCGCGGGGCGGAGGCTGCGCCGACTTCCGCCATCAGGGGAGGAGACGAAGCCCCAGGCGCATGGAGGACGACGTCAGGCAAGCTGCCCGGCGGCACCGCGCGCCAAAACTGCGCCCGCTGCCAGGCACGTTGCCGCAAAGCCCGGGCCAAAGCCGCGATCACGGCCGGCCAGGCAGCGGGATCGAGATTCGCTTGATAGCGCAAGGCGTCGATTTGCTGCTGACATGCTCGCGGCACATGCCGCAGGTCCACGCCACCTTGACGCGCGCAAACCAGCGCCGCACTCACCTGAGCGGACAGGCCTGGCGCCACTGCAGCGCCGCTTGCCCGTGCAGTGCCGAGCGCGCGCAACCGCCGCAGGGCGCGGCGCGGCGCGCGCGTGCGCCACGCCGCCACGCCGCCTGCACAGGCCAGCAAAACAAGAGCCAGCAGCAGGGCCACGCCCCAAGGCCCCTGCCACCAGGGCAGCGGGGGTGGCGGCGCCACCGGCATGGGGGGCACGATGTCGGCAATGGCGGCGAGGCGGTCGATCATCGCCGGTACCGACCCGGGTCCGCGGCATGGGTGCGTGTCGCCCCTGCCTGCGCCCGGGCCGTGCCATCAGAGACAGCGCCAGGGTCAACGTCCTGCTCGCGCTGGTGGCGCAAGGAGGCTTTGGTCGCCGGCGCCGGAGCGCCCGCGCGTGATGCGGCTGCAGCCAGGATGACGCGCAAGCAAGTGGCGGCGTCATCCACCGTGCTCAGCGCCCCGACCCTGGCGCCGCTGGCTCGCAGGGCGCGGGCCGCGTCGACTTGCGCCGCGTGCGCGGCACGCGCCTGACGCTGACTCGGGCCCGATTCGACCCAGCCGGCAGCGCCGGTCTGCAGGTCGACGAACCAGGACTGCGGCAGCGCGGGCAATTCCAGCTCGGCCGGATCGCGCAGTTGCAAGGCGAGCAGGTCCGCGTTGGTGGCAAGCCGCCACAAAGCTGCGTCGGTGGCGGCGTCGGCGAAACCCCAATCGCTGCCCAGCACCAGCAGGCTGGGGCCGGGTTGGTGGGCGCGCAGGCGCTGGGTCCAGGCGAGGAAGTCGGCACGCTCATGCGCCGCTGCATCGGTGCGGGGCGCGGCAGCACTGATCGCCGGCCTGGGCAGCGGCTCGGCCAGCAGCCAGGCCGCGAGCCGACGCACGGCGACGAGGCCGCGGCCGAAGTGGCGGCTGTGCAGGCCGTCCGCGCGCCACAGCGTGCAGGCGATGCTGGTTTGCGGCGACACCCGGGCCTGCAACCCGGCCGCCAGCAGCACCGCACGCGCCGCCTGCTGCGCCTTGGTGCGCACGCGGGTGCCGAACAGCATGGTGCCGCGCGCATCCACCAGACCATGCCAATGGCCGGCGTGTTCTTCGTGGTGCAGCTTGACATGGGGCTTGCCGGTACGCGCCAGCAACTGCCAGTGCATGGTGCGCAGATCGTCGCCAGCCTGGTAGATGCGGCTTTCGGCGTAGTCCATGCCGCGCCCGGTGAACACCGAGCGGCCCTCGCCCGGATTGCGTCGGCGGGCGCTGCGCGCCGACGGCACCGCCCCCGTGGACTGGCGCAGCAGCGCGGCGATTTCGGCCCAGTCCGCAGCGCGCAGCAACCGTGCCGCAGCGGCGTCGGGCGTGGCGAAGAAAGCGCCCAAGCCCGGCCGCAGGCGCTGGCCGAGGCGCTGACCGAAATGCCGGCGCAGCGCCCGCACAACGGCGCCGATGGTGCTTGGTACTTGGCCCGGCATCACCCGCCCCGCCTCAGGGAACGGGGATGGCCTGCAGCAAATCGGCGATCAGCGCATCGGCGCTCACGCCCTGCAGGTCGGCTTCCAGCGCCAGCACGATGCGGTGGCGCAGCACGTCGGGCGCGAGTTCGATGATGTCGTCGGGCAGGACGAACTCGCGTCCGCGCAAGTACGCCAGCGCCTGCGCCGCATGCGCCAGCGCCAGCACCGCGCGCGGCGAGCCGCCGGCCTCGACCATGCCGGCCAGCCGCGGCACATGGGCGCCGGGGTCGCGTGTGGCGCGCACCAGTTCGACGATGTAATGCCGCAGGATGGGCGCGAGGTGAATGCGCCGCACCGCATGGCGCGCCTGCAGCACGGCGGCGGCGTCCATGGCCAGGGCCTGGCGGGCGAGCGCCGGGCGGCCGTCGGCGTGGCGTTGCAGGTCCATGTCGAGAATGCGCAGCTCCTCGTCGGCCTTGGGGTAGTCGAGCGCCACATGCAGCAAAAAACGGTCGAGCTGGGCTTCGGGCAGCGGATAGGTGCCCGACTGCTCCAGCGGGTTTTGCGTCGCCATCACCAGGAACAAGGGCGGCAGCGCGCGCGTGACGCCGCCCACCGTGACCTGCCGCTCCTGCATCGCCTCCAGCAGCGCCGATTGCACCTTGGCCGGGGCGCGGTTGATTTCGTCCGCCAGCACGATGTCGTGAAACAGCGGGCCGGGGACGAAGCGCATCTCGCCCGTGGCGGGCAGGTAGACGTCGGTGCCGGTCAAGTCGCCGGGCAGCAGGTCGGGGGTGAATTGAATGCGCTGGAAACCGGCATGCACCGCATCCGCCAAGGCCTTCACCGCGGTGGTCTTGGCCAGCCCGGGCAGACCCTCCACCAGCAGATGGCCGCCGGTGAGCAGGGCGATGACCAGGCGGTCGAGCAGCGCAGCCTGGCCGACGATGGCTTGCGCCAACTGCTGGCGCAAGGCGACGACGGCAGCCTGGGAGGGCTCGCCAGCTGGAGGATTCGAGGTTTCAGCTTGCATGCGTGTCTGTCCCCGACGCCTGGCGTGGCGGCCGCAGGATGAAGAAGGAACTGGCCTGGCCGCAATGTTTCGCGGCGAGCGCAGAGATTACGTCATGAATTACGTCATGAGCGGCTCGATCACCCGCCGCATCGCCGCCGTGTCGAAATCGCGCCCGCCCACGGCCTGGCGCACGATGTTGCCGCGCGGGTCGATCAGGTAGCTGGTGGGGATGCCCATCACGCCGAAAGCATGGGCGGCGGCGCTCTTGCTGTCCAGCAACACCGGGAAGGTGGGCGAAGGGCTGAGCTGGCCCATGTAGGCGAACACCTGGTTCAGGCTCTCGCCCTGGTCCAGCGCCAACACGGCAAAGGGTTTGTTCCTGAGCGAGAGGTAAAGCTTTTCGATCGACGGCATTTCCGCGCGGCAGGGCGGGCACCAGGTCGCCCAGAAATTCACCAGCACCACCTTGCCGCGATAGTCCGACAGGCGGTGCGGCTTGCCGTCGAGGTCGGGGAGCGTGAAGTCGGGGGCCGGGCGCGGCGGCTGCACGATGCTCAGCGCCTGATCGGGTGTCGCGCCCGCCGCCAGCGCACTGCGGCTGGTCAAGGCCCCCAGGCCGCAGGCCGCCAGGCTCGTCAGCAGACGCCTGCGTTCAGGGTTGGGCATCGCTGCCGCATTGCGGTCCGGCAAGACGGGCGTGGTGCAGGGTTCCATGTTCTCTCCAGGAGTAGTGCAGGGTGAGGCGCGTGCCGCGCGGCACGTCGAGTGTGGTGAAGCCTTGCGCCCAATCGCCGGGCTGCAGGGTTTGCTGCGCCGGCAGGATGGACCAGTCCGCGCCGACGCCGTCGGGCTTCCAGCGGGCCAGCCAGTCGGTCTTGGTGATCAGCGCGTGTTGCCGGCCGTCTGATGTGACGGCACGCCAATCGGCCACGTCGTAGCTGATGGGTATTTTGCCGCGATTGTGGATGGAGGTGCCGAACACGCAGACCCCGGCAATGGCCGCCACTGCCGGCTGCGGATAGCCCATGTTCTCGTAGAACCCGCGCACGCCCTCCGGGCTGAGCTGGATCAGCCGCACGGTGAAGGCATGGCGATGGTTGGCCCAGCTCGGCTGCGCGGCGCTGGCCGCAGCCGCAGGGGTGGACGCTTGAGCCGGGGCAGACGCTGAAGCGGGTGTGGCGGCGCCGGCGCCGGGCAGGCCGCACACTGCCGCAAGCAGAAAGCTTGTGCCGATGGAAACGTTGCGTCGCATGCCGTCAGCCTCCCGTTGCTGCCGTGTAGCCCGGAGCACCCGCCAGCGGCGCAGCGCGACGACCGGCCTCCAGGCGGATGGCCAGCCAGGCGCCAGTGAAGATGGACGCCAGCCCCAGCATCGAGCCGATGGACAGCACCGACACCCCGCTCAAGCCATGTCCCACGGTGCAGCCCAGGCCGAGCACCGCGCCGCCGCCGGTGAGCGCGGCACCGAACAACTGCCGCACGCCCTCGCGCCAGCCGGCCAGGCCTTGCAGGCGGAAGTCACGCCGCAACAGCGCCGCCAGCAAGGCGCCGAGCAGCGCACCGGCCAGCGCCATGACGCCGAAGGTGGTGGTCTGGCTCGATGGGTGCAGCAGGAAATACACCGCATCCGACAGCGGCCCGGCGAAGGTGTACGACTGCACGCCCAAGCCATCCGGCGGCTGGCCCATGAACGATGCGTCTTCGATCGCGCGCTGGCCGATGGGCCCGGCGGTGAGGGCGTAGCCCGCAGCCACCACCACGCCGATCAGCACCGCGCCCAGCCACAAACCCCAGCTTTTGCGCAAGGGCAGCGCCCGCCAGCACAGCACGAGCGCCACGGCCCCGAGGGCCAGGCCCAGCACCACATGCGCGCCGGTGCTGCCCAAGCCGAGGACGGTGGCGAGGTCCTGGTGCGCCAGGCCGAAGCGGCGCAGGTCGAGCGACCAGCCGTCGATCCAAGGTGAGAACCACAGGCCGTAGAGCGAGGTGCGGCTCATGGCGTACGCGGCCAACCCCATCACCGCCAGCACCAGCACGGCCTGCAAGCTGCCCTGGCCCACGCGCACCAGGGTGCGCAGCGGGCAGCCGCGCGCCAGCACCATGCCAACGCCGAACAGCAAGCCCCCCAGCACATAGCGGCCCCACGGCAGCTCAGGCCCGGTGTAAGCCGGGCGGCTGGGGATGAGCGTCTGGCCGAGCGCGAGCTGCAGCAGCGCCACCGCCACCAGCGCCGCGCCGATAGCGACGCCGTAGGCCGCCAGCCGCGTCGGCTTGCGCTCCAGCAGGGTTTCGCGCAAGCCGCCCTGCGGGCAAAACCGGGTGGCCTGGGCCGAAGCGCCCAGCACCGCTGCGGCGGCAAAGGCGCCAATGAGCAATTCCGTCATCGCCGTCATGGCATGGTCTCCTCAAGATTTTGTGCGTGCAACCCGCGACCCCGCTGGGGTTGGATCGAACTCAGACAGTATGCAGGCGCGGATGGGTTTCCTCGGCGCGCAACAGCACCCACAGGCCTGAGGCCAGCAGCAGCGCAGCCGTGAACCAGAACGCGGGAGCGATCAGCCCGGCGGCCTGGGCGATGGAGCCCAGCACCAATGCACCCAGGGCGTAGCCGGTGTCGCGCCAGTAGCGGTAGGTGCCCAGCGACGAACTGCGCCAGTTCGGATGCGAGATGTCGGCCACGGCGGCAATCAGGTTGGGGTACAGCAGCGCCATGCCCACGCCCATCACCACGGCGGCGGCCAGCCACGCGGCCACACCCATCACCAGGGTGACGGAAGCCACGCCCAGCGCCAGCAGCCACAGCCCGGCGACGATGGTGGGCTTGCGGCCGATGCGGTCCGACAGCGACCCGGTCCACAACTGCGATGCGCCCCACACCAGGCCGTACACCCCGGTGACCCAGCCGATGTCCACCACGCCCAGGCCGTGGCTATGCAGGTACAGCGGAAACAGCACCCACAGCAGTGTGTCCGCGACCTTGTTGGCCACGCCGGCCTGACACAGCGCCGAGAAGGTGACATGGCGGAACGAGACGAAGGTGAACACCTGCAGCGAGGTCGGATGCGCGGGCAGGCCTTCGGCGAAGTGCGGCTTGAGACCGGTATGCTTGCCGTCGGCGTGACGCTTGCTCTCGGCGCGCGCCCAAGGCAGGGTTTCGCGCACGAACAGCAGCGCGGTGCCCAGGCCCGCGGCAATCACCAGCAGGGCGAAACCCAGCAGCGCGGGGCGCGGGCCATACAACGAAGCCAGATAGCCGGTGACGATGCCCGCCAAGCCCACCGAGGCATAGCCCGCGAACTCGTTGATGCCGGTGGCAAATCCGCGCTGTTCGGCGCGGGTGATGTCCACCTTGCTGGTCACGGTCATGCTCCAGGCGAACCCCTGGTTCACGCCGAGGAACAGATTGGCCACCACCACCCACCACCAGTTGGGTGCGAAATAAATGAGCAGCGGGATGGGGATGGCCGCCAGCCAACCCATCACCAGCACCGGCTTGCGCCCGATGCGCTCGGACAAGCGACCGGCGACGAAATTGAGCATGCCCTTCACCAGCCCGAAGGAGATGACGAAGCTCATCAGGTAGAGGAAGGACGACTTGGGCACGCCGAAGTCCTGCCCCGCCACCACCGGCAGCACATTGCGCTCCATGCCGATGACCATGCCGACGAAGGCCACCTGCACGGCCTGCCAGATGAACTGGTGCAGGTTGATGCGGATGCCCTGCAGATGAATCTCGGGCGAGGCCGCGGCGGTGGGATGGGTGACGAGATGGGCGGACATGGCAGGCGGTGTGGAAGGGAACGATGGGAATGGACGCGATCAGGCCGCGACCCGGCCGGTGTTGACGGCGACGATGCGCTCCATATCCGCCGGGCGCGGCGGAATCTGCCCGAGCAGCAGTTCGACGAACTCCTCGCGCGGCAGGCTCAGCGCCGGGTTCCAGCGCTTCTCGAAACCGATGGTCGACGAGGGCTTGCCCGACAGCCCCGCGCCGCAGGCGCTTCCCGCCTGATGCCCAGGGAAGATTTCCACATCGGCGGGCAGCGCCAGCAGCTTGGCGTGAAGGGTGTCGTGCAGCATCGCCGCCATCTCGCGCTCGCGTCCGGCCAGGTCGGGCCGGCCCACCGCGCCGACGAACAGAGTGTCGCCGGTGATGGCGAACCAGGGCGCTTCGCTGCGGCGCTTGTCGCTCACCAGCAGACAGGCGCTGTCCAGGGTGTGGCCGGGCGTGTGCAGCACGCGCACCAGCACATTGCCAGCGACGATGACCTGCTCGTCGCGCAAGGACTCAAAGTCGAAATGCACGAATTCGCGCGCGTTCTCGTGCAGGCAATACACCGCACCGGTGAGTTCGGCCAACTTGCGTCCGCCCGAGACGTGGTCGGCATGCACATGGGTGTCGATCACATGGGTGATGCTGACTTGCGCCTTGGTAGCCTCGTCGATGAACCACGGCTCATCGCCGGCAACCACATCCACGGCGACCGCCTTGCCCAGCCCGCCGCAGCCGAAAAAATACGACAGGCTCGCGTCGCGCGTCGCCAGTTGTTTGAAGAACATGAGAAACACCTTTTCAGTTGTCAGAACACCAGAACCTTGTCGGCTTGCCCCGTCCATTGCGCCAGCTCCACCATCGTGGAGCGCCGGCAGCCGGGCATCAACTCCGTGTCTTGCAGGCCGCGCGCATCCATGCAGGTGCCGCACAAAGCCACTTCGCCGCGCTGCGCCACCTTGGCCAGCATGGTCTCGATGTTGTAGTAACCCGCAGGCACCTTCTGCCCGCTCTTGGCGCACAGCACCGCGTCGGCCATCAGGAACAGGCGCACCTGCCGCTCCGGCTGCACGGCCAGGGTCACCGCCAGGCGCAAGGCGTTGTAGCTGCGCTCGGTGCCATAGGGTGGGTCGTTGAGGATGAACAAGATCGTTTGCATCGCGGTCTCCTGCATGCTGGTTGTGGTGGGATCAGGCGTCGAGCGAATGGAGCGGCAGCCCGGCGGCCTGCCATTCGGCGACGCCCTCGGCGATCTTGCTGGCGTGGAATCCGCGCTGCGCCAGCAGCTTCACCGCGGCGTCGGACATGACGCAGAACGGCCCGCGGCAGTAGGCGACGATGTCCTTGTCGCGCGGCAATTCACGCAGCCGCGCCTCCAGTTCGGGCAGCGGCAGCGAACGCGCCTCGGGCAGGTGCGCGGTGCGGTATTCGGCCTCGGGGCGCACGTCGATCAGCACCGCGGCGCCGCTGCGCACCTTGTCGAGCAGGGTGTGGCTGCTCTCCAGGGTCAGCCGTTCCGGCCCGGCGAACAGCCGCTGCATCACCACCTGCAGGTCGGCCACATGGGCTTCGGCCACGCTGCGCAGCGCCACCCACAGCGCGGCCACGTCAGCGCCGCTGACACGGTAGATGCGGCTCTTGCCCTCCTGTCGCACCTGCACCAGTTGCGCGCCTTTGAGCACGCGCAAATGCGCGCTGGCGAGCTTGATGTCGATGGCGGCTTCGCGCGCCAGCGCCTCCACCGGCTTTTCACCCTGTGCCAGCAGTTCCAGCAACTCCAGGCGCTTGGGGCTGGATACGGCACGTCCGATACGGGCGACCTGCTCGTAGAGGTGGTTCTTGAGTTCGCGGTTTTGCATATTCGTCATTCTAACGAATGAACGAATATGCGCTACAGGGCAAACCCGAGCCTGCCAACATCACCGCAGGCGCGAGGTGCGGCATGCGCACGGGCATCTGCCTCGGCAGCATGTGTTCCCTGGCGCGGGCCGTCAACGCGGCATGCGCACGCGGCGAAACGTCGCCAGCAGCGCCAGACCGTAGCCGATCTTGAGCGCCCCGCAGGCCAGCAGCGGCAGCGCCAGCCAGCCTGCGCCGAGCATGGCGCCAGCCAGGGTCGGTCCGAGTGCGGCGGCCAGGCTGCGCGGCACGGCGGTAAAGCTGGCGGCAGCTGGGCGCTTTCATGCGCCCTGGGCAAACGCAGGTCCAGCAGCCACACGCCGACGCCAACCACCGCATATAGCGCGAACATGCCGCGCAGCGCCAGCAGCGGGTCGAGGCCGACATGGGCTGCGAGCCAGGCCGGCACACCGGCCGCCAGCGCGCCGATGGCCGCGAACAAGGCGCCGGCCATGCTGGCGAACAGCAGCGTGCGCGCCTCGCCCTGCGCGGCGTGGGCCAGGCGGGCATGCTCCAGCGGCAGGAACACGCCGACATCGCCCGAGCCGGGATTGATGGTGCCGACGAACGCCACCAGCAGCGGCCAGAACGCGGACAGCCCGGCGAAGGCCAACCCGGCGGCCGCCATCAGCAGCCCGGCCGCGAGCAGCAAGCGGCGCGAATCGACGCGGTGGCCCCAGGCGCCCAGCGCCAGCGTCAGCAGGGTCGCGGTGTGAGCAGCCCGACTTGCCAGGTGGCGAGGCCCAGCGCCAGCAAATACGCCGGCAGCAGCACCGCGACAAAACCATCCACCAAGGCGCGCAAGGCACGCCCCAGCAACAGCAGGCGGGCTTGCGGCGCACTGCCGTCAACCATCATCTCCTCATGAGAAAACGCCGGGCCGCCCCCAAGTTTTCTCATCCCCCTCGGGGGGCATGACGCGAAGCGGCAGATCCGGGGGCACGCTCAAGTCAACGCCGGGCCGCCCCAAGTTTCCTTGGCCCCCCACGGGGGGCGGACTGGGCGCAGCCCGGCCCTGGGGGCGGTCAAACCATCAGCGTGTGAACCAGGCCGATGGCGGCGCAAGCCAGCACCACCGTCATGATGCCCGCACGCCCCCTCCACAGCACGAGCCAGGCGGCCAGCGCCAGCAGCGCATCGAACCACTGAAAGCCACCGGCGAACGGCGCAGTCCCGCTGCCCTGCGGCCAGAACACATGCCAGGCAAAGAACACCGCCAGGTTCAGCACCACACCCACCACCGCCGCCGTGACGCCGGTGAGCGGTGCGGTGAAGCGCAGATCGTCGCGCGTGGCTTCCACCAGCGGGCCGCCGGCGAGAATGAACAGGAAGCAGGACAGAAAGGTGAAAAAGGTGGCCACCACGGCGCCCGCCGCACCGGCCAGCAGCAGCGACTGCGGGCCGAACACGGCATGCGTCCAGGCGCCGACGAAGCCGACGAAGGCCACCACCATGATCAGCGGCCCCGGCGTGGTTTCGCCCAGGCCCAGGCCGTCGATCATCTGCGGCCCGGTGAGCCAGTGGAAATGCTCGACCCCGGCCTGGTAGACATAAGGCAGCACCGCATAGGCGCCGCCGAACGTGACATAGGCGGCCTTGGTGAAGAACAGCCCCATGTCGCGCAGCGTGCCAGCCGGCAAGGCGGCGAAGGCCAGCGCCCACAATGCCAGGAAGATGGCCAGCAGCGCGGCCAAGCGCCAGGGCCGGAAGCGGGCGTGCGCGGGCGGCGGCGTGGCGTCGTCGATCAGCGCCGGACCGTAGCTGCCATGCGCCGCGGCATGGCCGCCGCCGACCTGGAACTTGCCCGGGGCGATGCGCCCGCCGATCCAGCCGACCACACCGGCGCCCAGCACGATGGCCGGAAACGGCAGGCCCAGCGCGAAAATGGCGACGAAGGCCGCCGCCGCGATCAGCCACAGCGCCCCGTTCTTCAAGGCGCGCGAGCCGATGCGCCAGACCGCGAACGCCACCACCGCCACCACCGCCGGCTTGACCCCGGCGAACACGCCCAGCACCAGCGGCTGGTTGCCGTAGGCCATGTAGACCGCGCTCAGGCCGATGAGGATGAACAGCGAAGGCAGCACGAACAGCACCCCGGCGGCGATACCGCCGCGCGTGCGATGCAACAGCCAGCCCATGTAGATGGCGAGCTGCGTCGCCTCCGGTCCGGGCAGCACCATGCAGTAGTTGAGCGCGTGCAGAAAGCGCCGCTCGGAAATCCAGCGCCTGCGCTCGACCAGCTCCTGGTGCATCACCGCGATCTGCCCGGCCGGGCCGCCGAAGCTGATGAAGCCGAGCTTGAGCCAGAACAGCAGCGCCTCGGTGAAGCGCGGGGCGACAGGCGGCGCGAGGGTGGACGGGGGCAGAGGCGGCAGCGCGTTCAAGTCGACCTTGGGTGGGATGTTGAAGCGACCGGCGGAAACGAAACTGACAGGGTCGGGAGCGTGCGGCCGGTCGCTCTTGAAGATTGCGCGCAAACCGATTGCTGCATGCCAGCGCCGGGTCTCGGTTGCCAGGCCATGAATCCGCCGAGTCTTACAACACCACGGCCACCATCGGATGCGAACTGAGCGCCTGGTACAGGGCGTCGAGCTGGACGCGGCTGGTGGCGCGGATGGTGCAGGTGCAGCTGAGGTAATTGCCGCCGCTGGAGGGGCGCAACTCCATGGTGGCGGGATCGAAGTCGGGAGCGTGCTCGCGCACGAGCGCGGCGATGGTCTCGGCGAAGCCATTGGCGTTGCGCCCCATGATCTTGATGGGGAAATCGCTCGGGTAGACGATCAGGCTGTCGCCATCCGGCTTGACACTGCGCAGGGTTGCGGACATCTTGGTGTTCATGTGGGCGTTGGGGCCGGGCTTGCGCCTGCGCGCGGCACGGCCACTGGTGGTTCGGAATGGGTCGATTGTCCCGCAGATGACCGCCGGGCAGCGGACCCTGGCCGCATACCCCCAGCCGCCAGCGTTGCCTTTGGGCGACGCCCCGATTGGGTGCACGCCGAGTGCATACCCATACCGAATACGCGGGAGACGGCCGGCGTGCGCCCCTGCCCTCGACGGCGACGCGACATGTCCTGCGAGTTTGGCTGGGAGTTCGGCTGCTAATCGGCCTGCTGCTGCTTTGCGCCTTGATACGCCGCATAAAGCGCGGCATACACCGGCCCGGGCTTGCCCGTGCCCACCTGGCGCTCGTCGAGCGTGGTCACGGCCAGCACTTCCTTGGTGGCGGACGTGAGCAGGATTTCGTCGGCGCAGCGCAACTCCCACTCGGCCACCGGGCGGCGCTCCAGCGGCACGCCGGCGGTGGCGGCGAGGGCGTCCATCAGGCCAACGCGGATGCCCGCAAGCTTGAGGTTGTCCATCGGCGGGCCGGCGAGGCGGCCATGGCGCACCACCCAGACGTTGGACGCCGAGGCTTCGGTGAGCCAGCCGTCGCGCACGAGGATGGTTTCCTGCGCCCCGACTTCAGCCGAAGCCTGCCGCGCCAGCACATTGCCCAGCAGGGCGATGCTCTTGATATGGGCGCGCAGCCAGCGCGTATCGGGCAGGGTGATGCAGGCCGCGCCCTGCCGGCGCAGGCTCTCGGGCACATGCGGGAAGGGGAAGCTGTAGGCGAACACCGTGGGCGGCGTGTCCTTGGGGAAGGCGTGGTCGCGGCGGGCCACGCCGCGCGTGACCTGGATGTAGATGCACTGATCGGCCGGGTCGTTGTCGGCCAGCAGGCGCGCCAGGAGCGCGGCCCAGGCCTCGTGCCCGAGCGGGTCGCGCATGCCGATTTCGCCCAGCGAACGGCCGAGGCGGGCGATGTGCTCGTCGAAGCGAAACGGCACGCGGCCATAGGCCGGCACCACTTCGTACACGCCGTCGCCGAAGATGAAACCGCGGTCCAGCACCGGCACGCGGGCTTCGTCAAGCGGCAGGTCAACGCCGTTCAGGTGGCAGATGGATGGGCGCATAGGTGGTGTGCAGAGTGATACGGACGAACAAGCTGTGGGGACATTGGGGCAGCCGGCTTACATGCCGGCAGGCCCTTCGCGCTGTCCAGCCCTGCGCAGGCATGGCTGGAGCCGCAGCGCCGGTAGGCAGCCGGCTCGTAGGCCGGCAGACCCTTCGCGCTGTCCAGCCCTGCGCAGGCATGGCTGGAGCCGCAGCGCT
>NZ_JBTRXV010000084.1:0-17862 GCF_054608695.1 Thiomonas sp. | reverse complement strand
CCGCGAGCGCGTACTGCGCCAACTGTCCCAGCGCGCCAGCAAGCTCGGCATGCAACTCGTCGCCATGCCCCAGACTGCCTGAAAAATACCTTGCCCATCAACCACTTGAGGTGAGTTTCTTAAGAGAGAGCGATGGCATCGCCATGGCGGACGTCGCGCACGCGCAATGCGACGAGGTCGCAGCCGCGCAGCTTGCTGTCCAAGCCAAGATTGAACAGGGCAAGTTCACGCGTGCGCCG
Source organism: Thiomonas sp. (assembly GCF_054608695.1). NCBI lineage: Bacteria > Pseudomonadati > Pseudomonadota > Betaproteobacteria > Burkholderiales > Thiomonas > Thiomonas sp. The sequence goes on along the minus strand of NZ_JBTRXV010000084.1, from coordinate 17,623 downwards.
CTCCAGTTGCAGGCGAACCCGGATAGCCCAGATGTCCTTCAGTTTGAGCGGGGCCTTCTGCCCGACAACCTTTCCCTTGTTCCATGGAGTACGGGTTCTCTGTTGGTCTGATTCAGGCGTGTTCATGGCAATCTCCTTGAGATCGCCACTGGCGACAGGGCCAGTGGCGCGACCTGCTGTGGTCGCACGCCAACTTTGCTCCAGAATCAGGAAGGCTGGACCCGGCCATGAGCTGTCATTGGCGAAATCGCTCCATAGCTGCCGTTGCGACCAGGAGGTACGCCAGCCAGCCTTCTCACCCAGCTAAAACGCGGGTAAGCTCACCTGCAGTGCCGCCCAGCGAGGCCCTGAATTCGAGCGATGAGACAGAATGGCGCAATTTGTCTAGTTTTAAGGCCGTTGCGCCTCGCAGTTGAAACCGTCGAAAGATAAAAATCGAACACTTACGGGCAAACCATCGCACGCCTCTCGGGCGCATTCTCAGCTTGATCGCCCTTGTGTCGATTGCTGGGTGCTCCACGCTCGAATTCGCGCACAGGGAGACCCAAAAACTTCAATACGCCTATGTGACGAACTCGCTCAGCGATACGGTCTCGGCGTACAGCATCGACGCGTCATCGGGCGTGATGATCCCCGTCCCCGGCAGTCCGTTTGTTGCAGGAAACAATCCCAACACGGTGGCGGTCAACCCCGCAGGCACCTTCGCTTATGTAGCCAATGGAGGGGCCAGTGTGCAAAACGGCCCCGGCACCGTTTCAGCCTACCGCGTCGATGCGGCCACAGGTGCGCTGATCCCTATCCCTGGCAGTCCGTTTGCCGCAGGCCGGTATCCATCTTCCGTCGTGGTCCATCCCGCAGGCACTTTCGTCTATGTCACAAATGTCGACGACAACACCGTCTCGGCCTACCGCATCCATGCCGCCACGGGCGCACTCACCCCCATTCCTGGCAGCCCGTTCGCCGGCACCCCCACCATTCCGGTCAGCCCGTTTGCAGGCGCCCCTGTCGCGAGATACGCGCCCGAACCATCCTGCATCACCATCAACCCCGCGGGCACCTTTGCCTATGTGGCGAACTTTGGCAGCAACAGCGTCTCGGCCTATCGCATCAACCCAGGCACGGGCGCCTTGACCACGCTCCCTGATAGTCCGTTTGCTGCAGGGGGGAATCCGGTGACCGTCGCGATCCATCCCGCAGGGACTTTCGCTTATGTGGCGGTCTTGGGTGGCCGTGCGGTCTTGGCCTACCGCATCAACGCGCTCACAGGCACATTGACTCCAGTCCCAGGTCATGCGGCCTATGTCAACACGTCCCCATCTTCCATCACAGTCAACCCCGCGGGCACCTTTGCCTATGTGACAAGCAGTGGCGCTGGCAGCGGCATGCCCCCCAACCTCAATGTCATCCGCATTGATTCTTCGACGGGCGCACTTGACGATCTCGGGGCGTTTGGCTACCAAACAGGATTTGACGCGACATTCGTGGCGGTCAATCCCGCGGGCACGTTTGTCTACGTGGCGAACGAGGGGCTTCCGGACCTCAGTGGGCGTTGGAATGGCGGCGGCATCTCGGTTTACCGCGTCAATGCCCCCTACGGCACGCTCGACGAGATTCCTGGGAGTCCGTTTGCCACAGGGGCCTATCCCAGTTCCATCGCGGTGGCCATTTCCAGCATGGTGAGGCTCCGAATCCATCATGGCGAACCCCGCAGGCCCCTTCGCCGATTCGGAGGGCATCGGGGATGACACCCCGACCGGCCTTCCTCCACCGAGTTTCGAGAACGAACACCATGGAACATCCAGTACGGAACAACCGAACGCCTCTGAGGCTCATCATCGGTTTGATGGGTCTGTTGTCGATGACGGCATGCTCCACGCTCGGGCTCTTGCACACGAAACCTCAATTCGCGTATGTCGTGAACTGGGGCAACGTCTCGGCCTACCGTATCCATGCATCCACCGGGGCGCTGACCGAAGTTCCAGGCAGTCCGTTCGCGGCGGGAAGCCTCCCTGACTCCGTCACCGTCAACCCCGCGGGCACCTTCGCCTATGTGGTGAGCCAATACAGCGACAGCGGCAGCAACCACGGCTCCGTCTCGGTCTACCGCATCCATGCATCCACCGGCACACTCACCCCCATCCCTGGCAGCCCGTTTGCCGCAGGCCCGTACCCCTCGTCGTTCGCGATCAATCCGGCAGGCACTTTTGCCTATGTGCCATCGGGGATCCCGGGCATGGGCAGTGGCGCCATCTCGGCCTATCGCATCAACGCCAGCACTGGGGCGCTGACAGACGTTCCAGGCAGTCCGTTCGCCGCGGGAACCCTCCCCAGTTCTATCACGGTCAACCCGGCAGGCACCTTCGCGTATGTGACGAGCTGGGACATCGTCTCGGCCTACCGCATCGATACCTCCACTGGCGCGCTGACACCTGTGCCTGGGAGTCCGTTCGAGGCTGGAAGCCTCCCTGAATCTGTCAGGGTCAGCCCCGCAGGCACATTCGTCTATGTGGCGAGCGCATACGGCGACCCTGGCGCCGTCTTTGTCTACCGCATCCATGCCGCTACCGGGGCATTGACCGAAATCCCTGGAAGTCCGTTCACGACTGGGATTGAGCCCAGATCCATCACAGTCAACCCTGCTGGCACACTTGCCTACGTGGCGAACCAGGGCAACTTCGGCAGTCATGGCAGCATCTCGGCCTACCGCATCGATGCCGCCACCGGGGCGCTCACGCCGGTGGCGGGCAGCCCGTTCATGACCGGAACCAGACCCGACTCCATCACGATTGTGCAACCGCAATAGGCGGCGAACCCGAGTTTGCAAGAAAGCAAAAACGGCGCATGTCCCCTGCCAGCCTTGCGGGCATCCATCCCCTTCCATCGCCTCCACCATGCATCTGCGTTCATTGTTGATCCTTGCCGCCAGCGCCACACTGGCCCTTTCCATGACAGCCTGTGGCAGCTTGCATCGTGCGGGCAGCGGAAATGCGGCGTCCAGTGGGGCGCCATTCGCCATTGTGGCGAATGGGCCTGCGGTGATCACCCCCGCTGTTGACACCGCAAAGTCAGGCGCAAACAAGCGCTTTGCGACGGATGGCTCCTCAAGTTACGCCATCGACAGCGCCGGCCATCTCTGGGCCTGGGGGAACAATCAGGTCGGCGAACTGGGCGATGGATCGACGATGGATCATTCCACCCCGGTGCGGGTCCAGTTCCCTGCTGACCTTGGGAATGCTTCGATCATGAGCGTGGCTGTCAACGGCCACCACTCCGCCTACGCGATCGACAGCGTTGGCCATCTTTGGGCCTGGGGAGACAATGCGCGCGCCCAACTGGGTCTTGGCCATGGGGACCTCGCAAATCGCTTGACCCCGACGCAGGTGCGGTTCCCCACCGCCTTGGGGTCCGCTTCGATTGTCAGTGTGGCGACCGCCCATGACGACCCCGGCCCCGTTTTTGCCATCGACAGCGATGGCCATCTCTGGTCCTGGGGAGACTACAACGATGCCGGACAACTGGGCAATGGGTCGCGCAAGGGTCGCTCAACCCCAGCGCGCGTTCAGTTTCCAATGCCCCTGGGGAATGCTTCGATCGTCCGCGTCGAGGTCGACGACGACAACTCCAGCTTTCCATCCATCGACGCCCTCGACAGCGCAGGCCATCTCTGGGCTTGGGGAGACAACACTGCCAGACAACTGGGCAATGGGGCGAGGAGTGATGACTCTTTAACCCCGGCGCAGGTCCAGTTCCCCGCCGCCTTGGGGTCCGCTTCGATCGTCAGCATGGCGACTGGGACCGCTGGCAACAAATACGCCTACGCCCTCGACAGCGCAGGCCATCTTTGGGCCTGGGGATACAACGGATACGGCCAACTGGGCAATGGGTCGACGGCGCGTCAATCCACCCCGATCCGGATTCAGTTCCCCGCGCCTTGGTGGCGGCGACAGCCCTCGATGGTTCGCGTGGTGGCCACCCGCAACAGCGACGGCGCCGCCTATGCCATCGACAGCGCAGGCCATCTCTGGGCTTGGGGTGGCAACAGATACGGTCAACTTGGAAATGGATCGCTCAAGGAGCGGCCCACCCCGGAGCGAGTCCAGTTCCCGTCCGCCTTGGGTGGGGCTTCAATCATCCGTGTGGCAGCGGATCGCTACGCCGCTTACGCCATCGACAGCGCCGGACGACTCTGGGCCTGGGGGAATAACCGATACGGCCAACTGGGCAATGGCTTGCTCGCGAATCGCTTCAATCCACCAGCGCTGGTCCCATTCCCCGTTGCTCGGGGGGGCGCACCGATCGTTAGCGTGGAGGCCGTGAGCACAGACGCCAACTCCGCTTCCGCTTACGCCATCGACAGCGCTGACCATCTCTGGGCCTGGGGATACAACCGGCACGGTCAACTGGGCAATGGGGCGAGCGAGATCGTCGCATCCCCGGTGCTGGTGCCGTTTCAGCAAGGCTTGCCGGATCAGGCGCGGGGGCTCATTCGCAAGAATGGACACGCCACGCTGGCGTTCTCGCTCTCGAAACCTCAATTCGCTTATGTGGCGAACAACGACGGCATCTCGGCCTACCGCCTCAACCCCGACACCGGGGCACTCACCGACGTCCCTGGCAGTCCATTTGCGGATCACGGTTACCCCCAATTTCTCACGGTCAACCCCGCAGGCAGCTTCGCCTATGTGGCGAACTATCGCGGCACCGTTTCGGCCTACCGCATCAACGCCACCACCGGGGCCTTGACCGAAATCCCGGGCAGTCCGTTCAAAGCGGGAAACCAGCCCTACGTCGTCAGGGTGAGCGCAGACGGCACGATGCTCGATGTCGCAAACTGGCACAGCACTGGCTTCCGGCCCTATCGCATCGATCCCTCCACCGGAGCACTCACCCCCTCGGACGACTGGGATTCCGTTAATCAACTGAACGCCCATCTTCCCGCCCCAGGAGCGACGGTCAGCCCCACAGCGCCGTTTGCCTATTGGTTGGTCAACGACGGAATCGCGGTGTTCCGCATCGACGCTGCGAATGGGTCTCACCATGAGATCCGGGATCTCGATGTCACGAATCAGGATGCCAAATCCATCACGATCAACCCCGAAGGCACGTTGGCCTATGTAACGGAAGTTCAGCCCTATGGCGCTGGCGACGTCTCGGCCTACCACCTCAACACCACCACCGGGGCAATCACACCCGTCCCTGGAAACCCGGTCGCGACTGGACTTCATAACGGCTACTCGGTGGCGGTCAGCCCCGGAGGATCCTTCGCCTATGTCGCGGGTGGTGGATACGGACCCAAAGGTGCCGTCTCGGCCTACCGTATCAACGCAGCCACCGGGGCATTGACCGAAATCCCTGGCAGTCCGTTTGTGACTGGAACGCATCCCACATTCATCACGGTCGTGCAGCCTTGATGCTTGCGTCCATCCTTGCGTCCGAAATGCACTGCAACCGCCCCCACAAGAGTTCAACATGAAACACATGCGACGAAGCCCACGCACGACGGTCAGGCTCCTTCTCGGCTTGATGGCGATCTTATCGATGACGGCATGTTCCACGCTCGGGGGAATGCAATCAACGGCATCAAAACCTCAATACCTCTACGCTGCAAACGCCGGTGACAACACCATTTCGGCCTACCGCATCAACTCCAACACGGGTGTTCTCACCCCCGTCACGGGCAGTCCGTTTGCCGCAGGACATGTCGCCGGAGACATCACGGTCAACCCCGCCGGTACTTTCGCCTATGTGATGGATTTTTTCGGAGGAACCATCTCGGCCTACCGCATTCATGCATCCACCGGTGCGCTGACGCCCGTCCCGGGCAGTCCGTTTAGCACGGGCTATCAAGCAAGCCGCATGGCGATCAACCCTGCAAGCACCTTTGCCTATGTGGCGAGCAGCTATAGCAACACCGTGGCGGCTTACCGCATCGATGCTGCAACCGGGGCGCTTGCCCCCATTCCAGGTAGCCCGTTTCCCGCAGAATCGGGGGCTTTGTCAGTCACGATCGACCCCGCAGGGTCCTTCGCCTACGTCGTGGGAGGCAACATCGGCACGATCTCTGTTTTCAGCATGGACGCCGCCACTGGCGCGCTTTCCCCCGTCAAGGGCAGCCCATTGGCGACAGGAAACGCTGCCAACTCCATCACGATCAATTCCCAAGGCGCCTTCGCCTATATGGCGGGCAGAAACGGTATCTCGGCCTACCGCGTCCAAACCGCTACAGGGGCTCTCACCCCGGTTACGGGTAGTCCGTTCGCCGTGACAGATCGACTGGCAGAAGCCGCATCCGTTGTCATCAACCCCACTGGCACCTTCGCCTATACGGTGGGCGACACAATCTCGGCCTACCGCATCAATCTCTCCACCGGAGCACTTACCCCAGTTGCGGGCAGTCTGCCCGCATACTTGGCTTCCGTGGTGGTCAATCCCACTGGCTCCTTCGTTTATCAGGGAACAGGTGGCGGGAGCGCCGTCGCAGCTTTCAGCGTCAACCCAAACACCGGCGCACTGACCCCTGTCCCAGGCAGTCCGTTCGCGGCGGGAGTGAACCCAGCATATCTTGCGATCGCGCAACCTTGACGCCTGACCAGCCGGGATTCTGAGGGGCCGGAGACATCAATCCATGCGAAACATACGGATCAGTCACGTTGCCGCAGCAGGGCTTTTGCTGTGCTCTGGTGTGGCGCTGGCCCAGGCAGGGGTCAACTCTGCCCACCCCCCTTCGCGCCGGGGCGTACCGAACGCTCCAGTCGCGCCGCAGCGCTACACCATTCAGCACGGAGACACCCTCTGGGGCATTGCTGACGAATACCTGAAAAAGCCCGGGCGCTGGCCCGCACTCTGGCGCATGAATCGGGCGCTGATTCCCGACCCGCATTGGATCTTCCCGGGGCAGGTTCTGGTGCTCACCAGCAAGAACGGGCGTTCCACGCTCGGGGGCGTGCAATCAACGGCACAAAAATACCAATACCTCTACGCAATAGCCGGCGACGAATCTGTTTTGGCCTACCGCATCGACGCCACCACCGGGGCGCTCACCGAAGTCCCTGGCAGTCCGTTCAAAGCGGGAAACGACCCCATCTCCATCACGACGAACCCAGCAGGCACCTTCGCCTATGTGGCCAATGGCGACGACAACATCTCGGCCTACCGCATTGATGCGTCCACGGGTGCCCTTACGCCGGTGCCAGGCAGTCCGTTCGCGGCAGGAAGCCGCCGCCCCCAATCCGTCGCGGTCAATCCCGCAGGCACCATCGCTTATGTGGCGAGCGAATTCAGCAACAACGTTTCGGCCTACCGCATCAACGCTACCACCGGGGCGCTCACACCCATCTCGCACAATCCGTTCGCGGCGGGAAGCCTCCCCGACTCGGTCGCAGTCAACTACGCCGGCACATTCGTCTATGTGTCGAACAATCGCAGCAACAACGTCTCGGTCTGCCGCATCAATGCCACAACAGGGGCGCTCACCCCGATCCCCGGAAGTCCGTTCGCGGCGGGATATATCCCAGTCTCCGTGACGCTCAACCCCGCAGGCACCTTCGCCTTTGTGCTGAACAAAGGTGGCTACAGCGTCTCGGCCTACCGCATCAATGCCACCACCGGCGCGCTAACCCCTGTCTCTGGTAGCCCGTTCAAGTTGGGAGGCAGCCCTCAATCCATCACGGTCAGTCCCGCAGGCACTTTTGCCTATGTGGCAACTTATGGAAGCGTCGTCTCGGCCTACGGCATCGATCCATCCACAGGTGCGCTCACCCCGATCCCAGGCAGTCCGTTCGTGGCGGGGCCTTACCCCCAAACCGTCACTGTCAACCCCGCAGGCACCTTCGCCTATGTGGCGAGCTATGGCGACGGCCCCAACAAAGGCACCATCTCGGCCTACCGCATCAATGCCTCCACGGGCGCTCTCTCGCAGGTGACGGGCAGTCCGTTTGCCACAGGAAGCAACCCCATCTCCATCGTCGTGGCACAACCTTGAGATTCCCAAACCACCGTTTTTAAGGCGGATTAAATCGGGAAGAGCGCGACGACCATGAATCAAGTCGTTGACGCTCTCGAAATCCTCTCTTGATGCGGTTGGCTTGGTGCAATGGCGGGCGAGTTTCGAGAGGCAGCGTCTGTGACTGGCCGCCTCGCATTCGGCGACCGACTCCTGTGGGTCGAAAGCGCCCGATCGCTGGCGCAGGAAGCGTTTGCTCACGAGATCAATTTTGCCAACGACCGCTGACGGCGGCATTGCAGCCGTCGCCAGGAGCTGTGCCCAATGCCTGCTCTGGCCGAACTGCGGTCATTAATCCGAACAGGACGCGACCACTGGCCGGCACGCCATATTGCGACCGCCCTAATCTCATTCCCTTTTAGCCAACGCCAAAGTTCAACCAAGGGCGTGACCTAGCGAATCGCAACCTGAATCCCGACGCACTTTATGGCCGTCGTTCAGCAACTCCCGGGACAGCTTTTATCTGCAGAGGCCTGTTTTTAACGGCACCGACATCTTCCTCGTCAAGATTGATCGTGCGGCTCTCCGGCGCAGACTGATTCACCGCAAGATGATCTTCACGTCTTGACCACCTTGACGAATGATGATCGAGCCGTCTTCCTGCTCACTGCGGCTGGCGACGTTGAGCAGCGCGACGGCTTTGCGCAGGACCTCCGCTTTCGAACTCGCTTGGTAGTGAGTCTTCAGCGCTTCGAGCGTCTGATCGAGTTTCGGATCGACATTGAACGAGGTGACGGCCATGATGACTTTCTTGAGGATCTGTGTGAAATATATATAGATTCCACATACCCAACAAGTTCAGACTTGCTCGAGACAGGCTTCTCAATGTCTCTCCGGGGATCAGGACAGATTTGTACTGGAGCGACACAACGCCAACCTTATCAACAGGACGCGCCCCATCAGGTTCACGCGGCGTAAATCGGGAACAGCCCCAACACTTCGCCCATATGCAGTGTTTACGACTTTAATGACCTGTTTTCGACTTTAATTGGTTAGAACAACACCCGGGCGTAGCAACGCGCAGTCACTCCACCGTGACACTCTTTGCCAGGTTGCGCGGCTTGTCGACATCGGTTCCGCGAGCCACTGCGGTGTGATAGGCCAGCAATTGCAACGGGATGACGTGCACGATGGGGGAGAGCAAGGCGTAGTGCTCGGGTAGGCGGATGGCGTGTACGCCTGGGCTGGACTCGATGCGGGTGCCGGCGTCGGTGAAGACGTACAACTCGCCGCCGCGTGCGCGCACTTCCTGCAAATTGCTCTTGAGTTTGTCGAGCAGCGCGTCGTTGGGGGCGACGGTGACCACCGGCATCTCGTCGGTCACCAGGGCCAGCGGGCCATGCTTGAGTTCGCCGGCGGGGTAGGCCTCGGCGTGGATGTAGGAAATTTCCTTGAGCTTGAGCGCGCCTTCCTGGGCGATGGGGAAGTGCATGCCACGTCCGAGGAACAGGGCGTTGTTCTTGCGCGTGAAGGCTTCGGCCCAGGCGATGATTTGCGGCTCGGTCGCCAGCGCTGCCTGCAACGCCACGGGCAAGTGGCGCAGCGCCTGCAGATGCTCAGACTCGGCCTGCTCGGCGAGCCGGCCGCGCTGCTTGGCCAGCGTCAGGGCCAGTAAAAACAGGGCCACCAATTGGGTGGTGAAAGCCTTGGTCGAGGCCACACCGATTTCAACCCCGGCGTGGGTGAGGAAGCGCAGCGCGGACTCGCGCATCATGGCGCTGCCGGCAACGTTGCAGATGGCGAGCTGGCGCGTCATGCCCAGGCTGCGGGCGTGGCGCAGGGCCGAGAGGGTGTCGGCGGTTTCGCCGGACTGCGACACGCCGATCACCAGGGTGTCGGGGTCGGGCACGCTGTCGCGGGTGCGGTATTCGCTGGCCACTTCCACGTCCACCGGAATGCGCGCCAGGGTCTCGATCCAGTGCCGCGCCACGCTGCCGGCGTAATGGCTGGTGCCGCAGGCGAGGATGAGCACGCGGCGCGTGCCGGCGAGCTGCCCAGACTTGTCGCCGAATAACTCGGGGCCGATGGTGGCAATGCCTTCCAGCGTGTCGGCCACGGCGCGCGGCTGCTCGAAAATTTCCTTCTGCATGTAGTGGCGGTAGGGGCCGAGCTCGGCCGCGCCGCTGTAGGCCTCGACGGCATGCCAGTCGCGCTGCGCGGCTCGCTGGCGGGCGTCCACCACCTGAACGGCATCGGGGCTGATGCGCACCACGTCGCCTTCTTCGAGATAGGCGACGCGCTGGGCGGCGCCGGCCAGGGCGAGGCCGTCGGAGGCGATGTAGAAGCCGTCGTGCCCCTGGCCCAGCACCAGCGGACTGCCGGCGCGCGCACCCACCACCACACCCGGCTCGGCGGTGTGCAGCACGGCGATGGCGTAGGCGCCGCGCAGCCGGCTGGCGGCCAGGCGCACGGCGGCGAACAAGTCGCCGGCGTAGAGACTGTGCACGAGATGGGCGATGACCTCGGTGTCGGTCTGGCTGTCGAAGGTGTAGCCGGCTGCCAGCAATTCGGCGCGCAGTTCATCGTGGTTCTCGATGATGCCGTTGTGCACCAGGGCAACCTGGCTGCGCGAGATCATGGGATGCGCGTTGTGCGTGGCCGGTGCGCCATGCGTGGCCCAGCGCGTGTGGCAGATGCCGGTGAGCGCGTCCAGGTTCTGCGCCTGCTTGCGCAGGTCGGCCACGCGCTGAGTGGTGCGCAGACGGGTGATGCCGCCGTCCTTCAGCGCCGCCAGGCCGCAGGAGTCGTAGCCGCGGTATTCCAGCCGCTGCAGGCCCTCCAGCAGGGTGGGGACGATGTTGTGGCGCGCCGCGGCGCCGACGATTCCGCACATGGGTCAGCTTCCTTCGTTTTTTTTGGTTGGCCGCTTCCAGCCTTCCAGGGTCACGGCGCGGGCGCGGGCCACGGTGAGCTTGCCGGCGGGGACGGCGCGGGTCACGGTGGACCCCGCGCCGATGGTGGCACCGGCGCCCACGGTGATGGGCGCCACGAGCACCGAGTTGGAGCCGGTGTGGGCGTCGTCCTCGATGCGGGTGCGGTGTTTGTTGGCGCCGTCGTAATTGGCCACGATGGTGCCGGCGCCGATGTTCACCCGCGCGCCCACTTCGGCATCGCCGACGTAGGACAGATGGTTGGCCTTGGACGACGGGCCCATGCTGGCGTTTTTCACCTCGACGAAGTTGCCGATGTGCACGCCGTCGGCCAGCGTGGCCTGGGGTCGCAGGCGCGCGAAGGGACCGATCTGCGCCTGGGCGCCGATGGCGGCGCCGTCGAGGTGGCAAAACGGCTGCACGACGCTGCCGGCGCCCAGGCGCACGTCGCGCAGCACGGCATAGGGACCGATGCGCACGCCGTCGGCCAGTTCCACACGACCCTCGAACACGCAGCCGACGTCGATGAACACGTCCTGGCCGCAGACCACCTCGCCGCGAATGTCGATGCGCGCCGGGTCGGCCAGGGTCACGCCGGCGGTGAGCAGGGCGCTGGCCTGGCGTGCCTGCACCAGGCGCTCGAGCTGGGCCAGTTGCGCGCGGTCGTTCACGCCCAGGGTGTCGTGGACGTCGGACGCCGCCACGGCTTGCACCGCCACGCCGTCGGCAATCGCCAGCGCGACGATGTCGGTGAGGTAGTACTCGCCCTGCGCGTTGTCGCAGCGCAAGGCGCCGAGCCAGCGCTTGAGCGCAGCGACCGGCGCGGCGAGGATGCCGGTGTTGACTTCGTTGATCGCACGCTCGGCGGTGTTGGCGTCCTTGTGCTCGACGATGCGCTGCACCGCGCCAGCGGCGTCACGCTGAATGCGGCCGTAGCCGGTGGGGTCGGGCAGATGCACGGTGAGCAGCGCGAGATGCCCGCCGGCGGCAATGTCCACCAGCGGCGCCAAGGCGGCCGGCTGCACCAGCGGCACGTCGCCATACAACACCAGCGCCACGGCCGCATCGTCCAGCAGCGGCGCGGCTTGCAGCACGGCGTGGCCGGTGCCCAACTGCGGACTTTGCAGCGCGAAGTCCACCCCAGCACCCTCGAAGCGGGACTGCACCGACTCGGCGCCATGACCGACGACGACGATGCGGCGCTGCGCCTGCAGTGCCTGGGCGGTGGCCAGCACATGGGCCAGCAGCGGCCGTCCGGCCAGAGGCTGCAGCACCTTGGGATGCGCCGAGCGCATGCGCGTGCCTTTGCCTGCAGCGAGGATGACGACCTGCAGCAACGGCGTCGCGGGAGGATGTGGGGTGCGTTCGGACATGCGGCGATTCTAGGGGTGGCCCCTGGCTTGTCAGCCCCCTGCTGTGCGGGGATGAGGCCGCCGCGCCATGCGCCAACTCCGCCCCTGCCGGCGCAGCTTGCGGACATGAAAAAGCCGGTGCACGCACACCGGCTCGGGAGAGCGGCAACTCAACGCCGCTGCGTGGAGAGCGCGAGCGGAAGACTCAGGTCGGCAGCGGGTGCTGGGTGGACTTGGATGCGGGCGGCACTTCCGACACCAGGCGCTGCTGCAGGAAGCCGGGCAGGCCGATCCACATGTCGAGCAAAGCCACTCCCATTTCCAGCATGGCGATGGGGCATGACAACGCGCCGCCGACCAGCACCATCCAGGCGAAATCGGGGTTCTGCTTGGTGAGGAACCAGCCGGAATAGTCCAGGAGCATGGCGAGGAAAGGCGTGATCACGGAAATGGCCTTGATCTGGTCGTTCACCCGCGTCTGAAGGAAGAGCCAGCCGGCAATCCAGAAGATCACGCCCAACATGGTCAGGTGCACCATGCCGCCCATGAACATGCTGCTGTACGACATGCCGGTGTTGACCTTGGCGACGTTTTTCACGTCCTCATAAGTCACCAGCGGCGGGTTGTGCAGCTGCTTGCTCATGGCCACGCTGTGGCACATCAGACAGCTCTTGAGCAGGGGCTGGACGGTGGTGTCGAATTGCGCCTTGGTTTCGCCGCCGACGATCCAGTCGTCGATGGTTTTCTTGAAGGCGGGGCGTTGCGCCTCGGGAATGCCGGCGTTGTTCATCATCGTCGGCAGCGCGGTCTGAAGCGTGGTGGAACTGCGATCTCCGTAGTAGGAGATCTGAATGTCCTTGAGTGTCACGCCGCTCTTGCCGTCGAGCCCGGTGTGGGTGACGTAGAGATAGGCCTCGGCGGCCAGCAGGCCGATGCAAACCAAGAAAATAAAGCCGGTGTGCAACAGCTTTTCGGGCAGGTTCAGCTTGTTGAGTGAGCGCATGGTGGGGTTTGCGGACGGTATGTGAACGGATGGCACTGCAACGGAAATTAACGAAACTCAAATCTTCGCTTTATTCGATATCCTACCCGGTAAAAACCCTAGGTGGCAATGCCAAATATCGCTTGCGGGTATCTGGATATTTCGTGGCTGCGCCGCCGCAAACGCCCCTGGGGTCTGCGCGAGGCCCTCAATGCGCGTGCGCCCTCGGCTCGGCATCGTCGGCAATGAACTCGGCCTCGTCGTGCACACGGATCTTGCCGCGAAACACCAGGTACTGATAAGCGTTGTAGCCAATCATCACCGGCAGCAGCATGCCGATGCCGATGAGCATGAACAGCAGCGTGGGCGCGCTGGAGGCCGCCTGCAGGATGGTGACGTGCCCGGGAATCATGGCCGGGTAGATGCTCAACGCCAGTCCGCCGAAAGACACGAGAAACAGCAGCACCGAGGCACGGAACGGGCCGCGCACGCCGCCGCGCCTGGCCGAACGCAGGATGTAGAGGAAGGCCAGCAGCGATATTGCGCCCAGAACCACGAACACCGGCATGCGCTGCGGGTCGAACCAGGCGCTGCGCACCTCGATGCTGGCGAAGGGCGTGGCCAGCGTGAGGATGCCGGCCATGACCACCGTGGTCCAGATGGCCTTGCGCGCATGCCGCCGCGACACCTGCTCCAGGCTGCCGCTGGTCTTCATGACGAGGTAGGTGGCGCCCATGAGGACATAGCCCGAGACCACGCCCAGGGCGGCCACGGCGGAGAACGCCAGGCCGATCCAGCCGGCGCTGAACCCCGAAATGAGCTGGCCGAGGATGGCGCCCTGCGCCAGCGCGGCGATCAGGCTGCCGGCGCCGAAAGCCCAGTCCCAGCCGCGCTTGTTGCGCGCGGCGTGGCGAAATTCGAACGACGCGCCGCGCAGGATGAGGCCGCCGATCATGAACATCACCGGGCCATACATCGCACTCAGCACCGTGGCGTAAACCGCCGGGAAAGCGCCGAACAAAGCCCCGCCCAGCACCACCAGCCAGGTTTCGTTGGCATCCCACACATGGCCGATGGACTCGAACATCGCGCTGCGGTGGTTTTCGCGCCGGGTGACGAGCGAGAGGATGCCGATGCCCAGATCGAAGCCGTCCGTGATGACGTAGAACGCCAGGATCAGGCCCAGCAAGAAAAACCAGGTGTTGGCGAGGAGGGGTTGCAGGCTGCGGTCCATCATGGTTCCCGTCACCCCGGTTCACCCGGGGCGTTGTGTTGTCATCGCGCCACCAAGGCCGCAGGCGGCTGTCATCGGCGCTGCTGGCAAGGCTCAATGTCCGTAGACCCCGCCCTGCACGTCCAGCACCCTGCGCGGCGCGGCAGGCGGCTCCAGCGTCATGTCGGGCCCGGCACGCAACCAGCGGCGGGCGAAGACGGCGAAGCTGGCGAGCAGCAGCACATAAAAGCCAGCGAACATCACCATGCTGGCCGTGAGCGTGGAGGGCGATAGCACCGAAGCCGCCTGATCGGTGCGCAGCAGGCCATCGATGATCCAGGGCTGGCGTCCCACCTCGCGCACGGTCCAGCCCATTTCAACCGCCACATAGGGCAGCGGAATACTCAGCACCCAGGCCCACAGCAGCTTGCGGTTCGCCAGCAGCGCATCGACCTTGCCGCGCGTCTTGCGCCAGATCCATGCCGTCCAAAAAGCCAGAACAACGAACCAGAAACCGATGCCGGCCATGATGCGGAAGGCGTAGAACAGCAGCGGAATCATGGGAGGCTGGTCGGCGCGCGGAATGTCGCGCAGGCCAATGACCTTGCCGGTGGTGGTGTGCGTGGCCAGCACGCTCAACATGTCGGGCAGCTCCAGCGCCCAGTCGTTCTTCTGTGCCGCCTGATTCGGCCAGGCCAGCAAGGCCCAGGGCGCGCCCTCGCCGGGCTTGTTGGTGACCCAGTGCCCCTCGATGGCGGCGCCCTTGGCGGGCTGGTCCTTGAACACCGCGCTGCCGCTGGAGTCGCCGATCCACACCTGCAGCGGCGCGATCACCACCAACGCCAGCAACGCGATCTTGAAGGACTTGAGGAAGAACTCGGGGTGGCGCCTGTTCAGCAGGTAGTACGCCGAGATGCCGGCGATGACGAAAGCCCCGGTTTCCAGCGCCGCCACGTACATGTGGGATACGCCCCACACCATGTCGGGGTTGAAGATGGCGGCCGTGTAGTCGCTGACGATCAGCTTGCCGTTTTGCAAGGTCACGCCGGCGGGGGTCTGCATCCAGGAATTGGCCACCATGATCCACAAGGCCGAGAGCGAGGCGCCGAACGCCACCATGACGGTGGCAAACAAATGCGCGCCACGGCCCACCCTGCCCCAGCCGAACAGCATGATGCCGATGAAGCCGGCCTCCAGCATGAAGGCCATGGCCCCCTCGAAGCCGAGGATGTTGCCAAAGAACTCGCCGGCGAAGTTGGAGAAGCCGGCCCAATTGGTGCCGAATTCCATTTCCATCGGAATGCCGGAGACGACGCCCACGGCGAAATTCAGCACCAGCAACTTGGCCCAGAAGCGCGCATGGCGGTAATACGCGACATCCCTGGTTTTGAGCCACAGCGCTTCCACGATCACCAGAAAAGTGGCCAGGCTGATGGTGAGGATGGGCCAGACGATGTGGAACAGGGCCGTCATCGCGAACTGGGCGCGAGAAAGGTCGATCGCGGTTTGCATGCCGATAGTGCCTCGAGTCAGACGGAAACCCCGCCGCGGAAGTCGACCTCGCCTGGGTCAGCTGCGCGGCATCTTGGTGTTTACCCGCATCGCATCGTAATGCGGCCCCTCCTGGCGGTCCGATACCTCGCTGCGTATCCATGACGGGCATAGGCCGATGTTGCCGGCGGCAAGCTGCGACCCCAGTCCATCGCACGGCAAGGGCCCTTGTTTTCATTCTGGGCGTCTTCGTGCAATCCGGCTCGCCAGGCTCTTAGGATCGTTTCCGACCCCGCACCACCCATGACACTGACCTCCATTGCGCCGCCCGCCAACCCTGCGCGCAGACGGGCCCTGGTCCGCTTGGTCAGAAGTCGCGGCCGCCGGCTTTTCCTGCCATATGGCCTGCCTTGGGGTGCCGCCCTGCTGGTCGGCCTGGTCGGCCTGGTCGCCGTGCTCGATGCGCAATGGAGCACCAGCGCCTACGGCGTGTTCATCGGCTGGATTGCCGGACGCGCCTGGCTCGCCTTCCTCCTCATCACTCCGGCCTTCACCATGCTGGCTGTCTTCCTCACGCGGCGCTACTTTCAGGGCAGCGAGGGCAGCGGCATTCCGCAAGTCATTGCCGCATTGCATGCGCCGCGCGACGCAACCTTGATGAACCGCCTGTTCGGCCTGCGTGTCATCGTCGGCAAGCTGGTCGTTTCGCTCCTCGGTTTCTTCGGCGGCATGACCATCGGCCGCGAGAGCCCCACGGTGCACCTGGGCGCCGCCATCATGGCCGAGACGCGGCGCTTCTATCCCCATGCCGGCCCCAAGCTGGAGCGCCAGTTGCTGCTGGCCGGCGCCGCGGCAGGTTTGTCCGGGGCGTTCAACACGCCGCTGGCCGGCATCATTTTCGCCATCGAGGAAATCGCGCGCAATTTCGAGAACCGCACCAACGGCACCATGATCACCGCCGTGGTGTTCTCCGGCCTCACCTCGCTGGCGCTGGCTGGCAACTACCTGTATTTCGGGCAGATGAGCGTGCCGCAAAATTTCGGCATCGCCTTCGTCCTTCCGGTGCTGGCAACCGCGCTGCTGTGCGGCGTGCTCGGCGCCGCCTTCAACTGGGCGCTGCTGCACTGGGAAGTCTGGATGCCAAACCGCTGCAGCTCTGGCGCGCGAACAAACCCACGGTCTACGCCCTGGTCATCGGCCTGGCCATCGCAACGCCGGGCGTGGCGACCGGTGGCGAAACCTGGGGCAGCGGCCACGACCAGGCGCGCGCCCTGCTCGCCACCCGCGTCTCGGCACTGTTCACGCCACCGCTGTACGAGGCGCTGGCGCAGAAGAACTACTACCCGAAACCGGTCGCGACGGCTCCGGGGCAAGACACGCCTGGCGCATCCGCACCAAGCGCGGGTGCCGCGGAAAAACCAGACGCCTGATCCACGCGCCGCGCAGCCCGGGGCAGACAAATCCGCAGCGCGCTGCTACGCTTGGCGGCACAACAACACACTCCCCAAGGAAACGACGGGCCGCTCCCGAGTTTCCTTGGCCTCCTCGGGGGCGGGGCGGCACCGCCGCCCCTGGGGGCACACTGCAGGAGACAAGCATGTCGGCAGCCCCCATGGCCGCGAGCGGCCCCAGCGCGTTCGAGTCCGCCACCTACACCAAGGTGGGCTGGCGGCTCATACCCTTCCTGATGCTGTGCTATTTCGTGGCCTATCT
>NZ_JBTRXV010000083.1:0-18725 GCF_054608695.1 Thiomonas sp. | reverse complement strand
CCACAAGGCGCCACGAGCGCCGCACTACACGGAAACCGCCATGCTGCAAAAAGCCAGCCCGAAGAATCCCCTGTCCTACATCGACCCCCAGCCCGACAGCCCGTGGCAGACCTATCTCGCCCAGGTCGACCGCGTGCTGCCCTATCTGGGCGACCTCGCCCGCTGGGGCGAGACCCTGCGGCGTCCCAAGCGGGCGCTGATCGTGGACGTTCCCATCGAGATGGACGACGGCACGGTGCAGCACTTCGAGGGCTATCGCGTGCAGCACAACCTCTCGCGCGGCCCCGGCAAGGGCGGCGTGCGCTACCACCCGCAGGTCACGCTGGAAGAGGTGATGGCGCTGGCGGCGTGGATGACGGTGAAGAACGCCGCCGTGGGCCTGCCCTTCGGCGGCGCCAAGGGCGGCATCCGGGTGGAGCCGTCGCGGCTGTCGCGCAAGGAACTGGAGCGCCTGACGCGGCGCTACACCAGCGAGATCGGCATCATCATCGGTCCGCAGCAAGACATCCCGGCGCCCGACGTCAACACCAACGCCCAGATCATGGCGTGGATGATGGACACCTACTCCATGAACATCGGCGGCACCGCCACCGGCGTGGTCACCGGCAAGCCGGTGCAGCTCGGCGGCTCGCTCGGGCGGGTGAAAGCCACCGGGCGCGGCGTGTTCGTCACCGGACGCGAGGCGGCGCGGCGCATCCAGCTGCCGCTGGAAGGCGCGCGCCTGGCGGTGCAGGGCTTCGGCAATGTCGGCTCCATCGCCGCTGAACTGTTCGCCGACGCCGGCGCCAAGCTGGTGGCGGTGCAAGACCACACCGGCGCGCTGCAGGCCGAGCAAGGCCTGGACGTGGCCGCGCTGCAAGCCCATGTGCAGCAGCATGGCGGCGTGGCCGGTTTCAAGGGCGGGCAGGCCATTGCAGCCGACGACTTCTGGAGCGTGCCCTGCGACATCCTCATCCCCGCAGCCTTGGAAGGGCAGGTCACCGAGGCGCGCGCCCGCATGACCACGGCCAAGCTGGTGCTCGAAGGCGCCAACGGGCCGACCTTGCCGGGGGCCGACGACATCCTCGCCGAGCGCGGCGTGCTGGTCGTGCCCGACGTCATCTGCAACGCCGGCGGCGTGACGGTGAGCTATTTCGAATGGGTGCAGGACTTCTCCAGCTTCTTCTGGAGCGAGGACGAGATCAACGCCCGGCTGGACAAGATCCTCGGCGGCGCCTTCCTCCACATCTGGGACACCGCCGACCGGCTCAAGATCACCCTGCGCACCGCCGCCTTCGTCGTGGCTTGCGAGCGGGTGCTGGAAGCCAGGGCGGAGCGCGGGCTGTATCCCTGAGGCGCGATGGGCATGGCATTTCATGCAGCGGGCGGAGATTGCTGCGCGCCAGCAAGCCCAAGCTGCTGGACGAACTGGGCTACATGCCCTTCGAAGCCAATGCGGCTCATCTGTTCTTCCAACTCGTCAGCCGGCGCGACGAGCGCGGCTCCATGTTGATCACCAGCAACCGCTCGGTGGCCGAATGGGGCGCGGTGTTCGGCGGCGCGGTCGTCGCCACCGCCATCCTCGATCGCCTACTGCATCACAGTCACGTCATCACCATCCGTGGCGACAGCTACCGGCTGCGCTCCAAGCGCCGGGCTGGCCTGGTTAACCAGGCCAGCCCGATCCAGAACCATCAACCCATTGAACGACTGGGGGTCACTTCTCGATGTCGGCAGGGGGTCAAATCTCGCTGTCGCTTGACAATGAACTCCCCCCAGCCCGGAGCGGAATCCGAAAAGCCGGGCCGAATGGCGCAATGGGTCTGGTTTTATGGCGCCCTTGTCGCAGATTTGGGTGACAAGACGTGGCGCCCCCACAACACGAGTTGACCCTCCACCACCGAAAGAGGAACCACCATGGAACTCAAGAAACACTGGGAGCACGTTTATGCAACAAAACCGACCAACACGGTCAGTTGGTTCCAAGAGCATGCCGAGCAGTCGGTTTGGCTCATCCAGGCGTCCGGTGTTCCGTTTGCCGCATCAATCATCGATGTCGGCGGGGGTGCCTCCACGCTCGTGGACGACTTGCTTGACCGCGGGTATTCAAACCTTAGCGTGCTCGACCTTTCCGTCTCAGCTCTGCATGACGCGCACCACCGTCGGCGAGCGATTGACAGTTGCCGGGGATCGCCGCGTTGAGTCCCAATCCGGATAGCGGTCGTGACCCATTTGCAGCATGACACCACTTGACCTCGTCCTATCAAGTAATCAATATAACGATTGAATAATTGAGTACTTTTGATAGGATGCCGGCATGGTCTCGATCTATCTTGATTACAACGCCACCACCCCGGTCGCGCCGGAAGTGGTGGCGGCCATGCTGCCGTTCCTGCAGGAGCATTTCGGCAATCCGTCGTCAGCTCACGTTTACGGTGACGCGCCGCGCCGCGCCATGGCCGCGGCGCGCGAGGAGGTCGCGCGCCTGATCGGCGCGCGAACGGCCGAAATCGTGTTTACCGGCAGCGCCACCGAGGCGAACAACCTGACGATCCTCGGCGTGGCGCGGGCATGGGGGGACGCGCGCCGGCACGCCGTGATCTCCGCCGTCGAACACCCGTCGGTGAGCGAGCCCGCGCATCGGCTGCAGGCGCTGGGCGGGTCGGTGACGATCGTGCCGGTGGATGAATACGGCCGAGTCGCTCCCGGTGACGTCGCCGCCGCACTGCGGCCCGACACGGGACTGGTGTCGGTCATGCACGCCAACAACGAGGTCGGCACGATCCAGCGCATCGCCGAGATCGCCGCCCTGGCCCACAGTCGCGGGGCGCTGATGCACACCGACGCCGCGCAGTCCGCCGGCAAGGTCGCGCTCGATGTCGAAGTGCTGGGCGTCGACCTGCTGACCCTCGCCGGACACAAGTTCTACGCCCCCAAGGGCGTCGGCGCGCTGTACATACGCACCGGCACGCCGATCGCTGCCGTGCTCGCCGGAGCCGGCCAGGAGCAAGGTCTGCGACCGGGCACGGAAAACATCCCGCAGATCGTCGCCCTGGGTGTTGCGGCACGCCTGGCACGCGAACGCCTGCCGGAAACTCACGCTCACCTGCGCGCGCTGCGCGACCGGCTGCATGCCCGCCTGGCGCAGGAGGTCCCGGGGCTCGCCTTGAACGGCCATCCCGAGCAGCGCCTGCCCAATACCCTCAACGTGTCTTTTCCCGGGGTATCCGGCGCGGCCCTGTTGCAGCAGGTGGCGGATCGGGTCGCCGCTTCCACCGGTTCCGCCTGCCATGCCGGGGACGCTGCGCCCAGCGGGGTGCTGGGAGCGATGAGCCTTTCCAACGAGCGGGCGCTGGGTGCGGTGCGATTGTCGGTTGGGCACTACACCCGGGAAGCGGAGATCGACGCGGCCGCCGCGGCGTTGATCGCGGCCTGGCGCGAACGGACGATCGCGGAGCACGGCTGATGGACAACCGCGCATTCAAGGATCAGATCTACGAACAGTTCGGGCGCCTGGGCAAGTCCCTGGCAAGCCCCAAGCGACTGGAAATGCTCGACGTGCTGTGCCAGGGGCCACGCACGGTGGAGTCGCTCGCCGCGGCCACCAGCCAGACCCTCGCCAACGCCTCGCAGCATCTCAAGGTGCTGCGCACGGCGCGTCTGGTGGAGGCGGAAAAGCGGGGCCTGTACGTCACCTACCGGCTGGCGGGGACCGAAGTCTGCGATTTCTTTCTGGCCTTCCGCCATCTGGCCGAGTCGAGACTGGCCGAGATCGAGCACATCACCCGGCTCTTTCTCGACGGCAAGAACGTTCTGGAAGCGGTGGATCAGGCCACCCTGCTCGGACGCGTCCGACGCGATGAAGTCGTGGTGCTCGACGTGCGTCCCGAGCAGGAATACCGCAACGGGCACATCCCCGGCGCGCTGTCGCTGCCGCTGGCCGAGCTGGAACAACGGCTCGCCGAAATGCCGCGCGACCGGCAGGTGGTGGCCTATTGCCGCGGCCCGTACTGCGTCATGTCGGTCGAGGCGGTGGAAATCCTGCGGCGCCACGGCCACAAGGCCGCGCGGCTCGAAATCGGCGTGCCAGAGTGGCGGGCACTGGGGCTGCCGCTGGAATCGCAACCTTGAATTCCATTTCATCAACGCAAGGGAGACTCCCATGAAACATCTGTTCGTGCTCAACGATGCGCCCTACGGCAGCGAACGCAGCTACAACGCTCTGCGCCTCGCCCGGCAGATGCTCAAGACCGGCGGCGAGGAGGTGAAGCTGTTCCTGATCGGCGATGCGGTGGCCTGTGCCAAGGCCGGACAGAAGGTGGCGCCGGGCTACTACAACATCGGCGACATGCTGGGCATGATCGTCCGCCACGGCGGCGAAGTCGGCGTGTGCGGCACCTGCATCGACGCCCGCGGCATCGCCGCCACGGAGCTGATCGAAGGCGCGCCGCGCAGCACGATGGAGCAGCTCGCCGCGTGGACGCAGTGGGCTGACAAAACGCTGGTGTTCTGATGGATACCGCCAAGACCGTCGTCGTCCTCGGAGGGGGTGTGGGTGGTCTCATCGCCGCCAGCGCGCTGCGCAAGCACCTTCCACGTCTCCATCGCGTCGTGCTCGTCGATCGGGAGCGCGAGCAGCTCTACGTGCCATCACTGCTGTGGCTGGTGGTGGGGCTGCGCGAAGCCGCATCCATCCAGCGTCCGCTCGCCCGGCTGGAGCGCAAGGGCATCCAGGTGCGACTCGGCGAGGTGGAGAAGATCGATCCCGAAACCCGCCGCGTCACGGTATCCGGCGAGATCCTCGATGCAGACTACCTGGTCGTCGCGCTCGGCGCCGAGCTGGCAGCGGAAGCCGTGCCGGGTCTGCGGGAGGCGGGACACAATTTCTACACGCTTGCGGGTGCTGAAGGCCTGCGTGCCGCGCTTGGCTCGCTGCAGCGGGGGCGCGTCATCGTGCTCACGGCGGCGCCCGCATACAAATGCCCGGCAGCGCCTTACGAGGCGGCGCTGCTCATCGATGCGTTCTATCGCAAGCGTGGCCTGCGCGATGCGGTTGCCATCGAGGTCTTCGCCGCGGAACCCGGGCCGATGGCGGTTGCGGGTCCCGAGACCTCCGCGGCAGTGAAACAGCTCCTCGAAGCGAAGGGCATCGCGTACCACCCCGAACATCAGGTGACGTCGGTCGACGCGGCCGCAAAGCGAATCGTCTTTGCGAACGGCGCGAATGCGGAATTCGATCTGCTGGCCTACGTGCCACCGCACCGCGCACCGCGCGTGGTCCGCGAGAGTGCCCTCGTCGGCGAGACGGGCTGGGTTTCCGTAAATCGACACACGCTGGAAACCCGCTTTCCTCAGGTCTTCGCCATTGGCGATGTCGTCTCGATTCCGCTGCAGCTCGGCAAACCGCTGCCGAAGGCCGGCGTCTTCGCGCATGGCGAAGCGGAGGTCGTCGCGAAGAACATCGCCGCACTCATCCTGGGCCGGGACGCATCCGAACGATTCGATGGTCACGGCGCATGCTTCATTGAGAATGGCAACGGACAGGCGGGTTACGGTGGCGGCGATTTTTATGCGGAACCCAAGCCTGCCGTGAAGTTTCACGCACCGGCCCGGCGCTGGCACCTCGCGAAGGTGCTGCTGGAAAAGTCTTGGCTTCACCTCAAGATATAAAGGTATGCATGGCATGGGACTACGAGGGATGGACGTCCTGTGGCCACGCTTCACCTGTCATTGGCTAGATAGTGTCGTCACGAGATGAGTAGGATGTTGTTTAGCAAAGACAGCGGTGCAGGCGAATGGCTGAGACGCATCAACGGCATGACATCTCCGATGCGGCGTGGGCTCTGCTTGAGCCGCGATTGCTGGGGCGTCAAGGCGTGTGGGGCGGCATCGCACACGACAACCGGCGATTGATCAATGCGGTGTGCTGGATTTTGAGAACGGGCGCACCGTGGCGGGATTTGCCGCCCTCGTATGGGGACTGGAAGAACACGCACCGCAGGTTCTGCCGGTGGCGTGACAATGGCGCTTGGGAGGCATTGCTGGAGCAATGGATCGATGAGCCTGATGACGCATGGCTGATGATCGATGCCAGCCACATCAAGGTTCATCCGCACGCCGCAGGTGCCCGTGGCGGCAATCAAGCCATGAGCCTGACAAAAGGGGGCTCAACACCAAGCTACATCTGGCCGTGGATGCGTTTGGTCTGCCGCTCCGAGTCCTTGTTACGCAAGGCGCCGCAGCAGATTGCACGCAGGTTGGGCTCTTGATTGAAGGGCTCAGCGCCGAGCACCTGTTGGCCGACAAGGGCGACGACAGCGATGCCATCGCCCTGCAGGCCACGGCTCAAGGCCTGCGCGTCGTGATCCCGCCTCGCCAAAACAGAAAGGAGCAACGCAGTGATGACAAGTATCTCGACCGACACCGCCATCTCGTTGAGAACACGTTTTTGCATCTCAAACGCTGGCGGGGGATTGCGACGCGCGACGCCAAAAACGCCGCTTCATTCCTGGCAGCCGTCCACATACGCTGCCTGGTGCTTTGGCTTGCAATCTCGTGACGGCACCATCTAAGGACTCAGGCTATCTCAGGGTGCCTATGATGGCGCCATGTACACTGAATTGGGGCAAATCGAAGCCGTACCTGCACTGGCAGAGACCTGTGTAACGCGCGCCTGGCGCAAGCATCAGGCTGAGATCGAGGGGTTTTTGCAGCATCGGCTGGGCGATGGCGAACTGGCGGCCGACCTGCTGCAAACGGTCTTCCTCAAAGCCCTGTACCAGGGGCGTGGATTCTGCGATCTGCGCGAACCCCGCGCTTGGCTGTTTGCCGTGGCGCGCAACGCGCTCGTCGATCTTTTGCGCGCACGCCATCCCCACGAACCGTTGCCCGAAGACCTGCCGGCGCAAGCCGATGCGCAAGCCGCGGTGGACACCCTGGCCGACTGCTTGCCCCACGCCCTGGCTTCGCTCGACGCAGACGACCGTGATGTGCTCGAGCATTGCGAATTGCAGGGCATGACACAGCGGGATTACGCCACGCTGCGCGGCTTGAGCCTCCCGGCGGCCAAGTCCCGCGTCCGGCGGGCGCGCGTCCGGCTGCGTGAATCCATAGTGCAGGTGTGCGGCGTGCGCTTCGATGCCCAGACCGGGCGGGTCTGCTGCCACGCGCCGCAAGCGAGCTGTGGCTCGCAGAAGTCGTGCCCGTAACACCCACGGCCGAATCAGGCCCTCTCGTCGCCCGGCCTTGCAAGTCCTTCGCCCCTTGCGCAGGCCCAGTACGACATGGCGCGTTGTGCATGCGGCACCTTGGCGTCCCGTTGCTGCATCTATCTTTTTGGCCTTGGTTCGTCTCCACAGGTAGACCCAACCTGAAAGAGGCACACCCATCATGTCCAACCACCGCTTTTCTTCCACCCGTCGTCGATTGCTGGACTCAGCCCCTGCGGCGGCCGTCCCCTTGCTCATGGCCACTGGCTTTGCGCCCACGGCGCGAGCGGTCGAAACGCACGCACAGGTGACTGGTCCCGTGACGTTCTATGCCGACGTGCGCGTCGCCCAACCCAACAAGGCCGCGCTCGACGCCGGATTGCAGGCCTTTGCCAACTCCATGGTGGCGCGCGGCGCGCTGGCCGTCACCCTCAAGCAGATGGTGGGCGACTCCACCATGGTAAAAAACTATCCCGAGAGCTACAAAGGCCTGCTCAAGAGCGCCTATGCCGATGCCGCGCAGGCCGGCACCCTGCCCCTGTTTACAGCCTGTTCGTGCGCTTTGCCGACATGCAGGCGCCGCGTGCCGCGCAGACGGACGCCGCCTTCGACCACGACATCCTGCCGCGTCTGCACGGCGTCCTGATGAAAGACGGCAAACCGGTGCCAAGCCCCAAACCCATGGTTGCGTATCGCGGCGTGTTCGAAACAACGCTGGCCGGCAACCGCCACGGCATCTACACCAGTCACGATGCCTCGTGCAATTTCGCTGTCGTCCGGTGGACGATGGCCAGCCGACTTTCTTGACCGTGGAAAACCATGTGTCGTGCCCGAGCCCATCGTCCCCGTGCTCGACACGGCCAAGAGCGCCGAGATTTTGCGCAAGCTGCAGCCCGATAGTGATTTGCGCGCCTACACCTACATCATGCACGGCATTTGGGAGTCGGTGTGGGACCACGAAAACTCTCACATCGACCCGCACTTCAAGACTTCGGCAGCACCTGTGGGGGTGATGGGCGGTCGGCCCGGTGGAGCCGTTCTACGCCACGCAACGGACATTCAAGCGCATCTGAGCGTCAGCAATCCAAGACGGGATGCCGTTGCTGGCGTCCCGTTTTTTGCAGGATCTCAGCGCAAGTCTGCATCCTTTTGCGTCCCGCTTCGTCTTCACTGGCAGCAAGGTTCCATTCGCGAGGTTTCCATGAACACCCAAGTCCAATCCCCCGCCGCCGCAAGCGGCGATCTGCAAGTCGCCCCCGCCTGGCGCGCCTGGATCGTGCCGGTGCTGTATGTGGCCGGCTGGTTTTTGCTCTACGGCCAGCTCCAGCCCGCCACCGACGCCTTCATGCGCTGGCTCTCCGGCGCAACCGGCATGGCGGCTACCAGCCATCTCTACAGCGCAGTGAGCTTTTTCGCCTTCGAAGTGCCCAAGGTGCTGATGCTGCTGGCGCTGATCGTGTTCGTCGTTGGCGTGAGCCAGACCTTTTTCACCCCGGAAAAAACGCGGGCCATTCTGGCAGGCAAGCGCCAAGGCGTGGGCAACGTGCTGGCGGCAACGCTGGGCATCGTCACGCCGTTTTGCTCGTGCTCGGCGGTGCCCCTGTTCATCGGTTTTCTCACGGCGGGTGTGCCGCTGGGAGTGACGTTCTCCTTCCTGGTGTCGGCGCCGATGGTCAATGAGGTGGCGCTGGCGCTGCTGTTCGGCATGTTCGGCTGGAAGATTGCAGCGATCTATCTGGGCCTCGGGCTGGCGGTGGCCATCATCGCCGGGGCTGTGATCGGGCGCATGAACCCGGTGAATCTGGTCGAACCCTGGGTGTTTGACATCCCGGCGGTCAGCCATGACGAGGCCAAGCTCGACTGGCAGCAGCGTTTCGCCCAGGGCTGGAAGCATGTACGGGAGATCGTGCTCAAGGTCGCGCCCTATATCGTCGCCGGCGTGGGCGTGGGCGCGTGGATCCATGGCTATGTGCCTGAAGACTTCATGGCCCACCTGATGGGCAAAAGCGCGTGGTGGTCGGTGCCGCTGGCGGTGCTGATCGGCGTGCCGATGTACTCCAACGCGGCGGGCATCATCCCGGTGGTGCAGGCGCTGCTGGGCAAGGGCGCGGCCCTGGGCACGACGCTGGCGTTCATGATGGCCGTCACTGCCCTTTCTTTCCCCGAGTTCATGATTCTGAGAAAGGTGATGAAACCCAAGCTCATCGCCCTGTTCGCCGGGGTGGTGACGGTGGGCATCATCATCGTCGGCTATGTATTCAACGCAGTGATGTGACGCGGCTTCTCACATCGTTTCCCCTTTCGCTCAAAACACAAGGAGACTGCTGTTATGACTGTCAATCGCATGGTGAGCGTCATAGCCGGATTCATGGTGTTGCTCAGCCTAGTGCTGGCGCAGCTCACCGGTCAGATCGACCTGTTGCACCCCACCTGGCTCTGGCTCACCGCCTTCGTCGGCCTGAACCTTTTCCAGATGGGGTTTACCGGCTATTGCCCCCCGGCCAAAGTGTTCAAGGCATTGGGCTTCAAAGAAGCCACCAACGCCTGCAGCACCACAGCCTCGAGCAAGAGCTGCCGCTGAACCCCTGCATTTTCATGTTTTGATCCTTTGGAGCAATCCCCATGACCAACATCAAAATCCTCGGCACCGGCTGTGCCAACTGCAATGCCACGCAAAAGCTGGTCGAAAACGTGATCCAGGCCAAGGGCATTCAAGCCCAGGTCGACAAGGTCGAGGACATCACCTCGATCATGAAATATGGCGTGATGAGCACGCCTGGCGTCGTCATCGACGGCAAGGTCGTGCACGCTGGTGGCATTCCCAGCCGGGCGCAGGTCGAGCAGTGGTTCAGTGCCTGACTGCGTTGCGTTCCCGTCCCACACCAAGAGAAAGACAAGATGAACAAACCCGTCCAGACTTAGGCACGGTTCGGTGCGCTCGTTTCAGGGCACGTTGCATGGGCCGACAGTCCTGCATCGACCTGGATGCAGAAAATCATCACCCCAGACATCGCGCTCAAGGCGGCGCAAGCGGCCAAGGCCGAGTGCGCCAAGCGCGGCTGGCAAGTCGCGGTGGCCGTCACCACCCCTCGGGCCTGCCGCTGGTGGTGCTGCGTGACCGCTATACAGGCTGGCTCGCGCTTGCCGCCGCCGAAGGCAAGGCGCGCACCGCGGCGAGCTGGTGCGAGTCCACCAGCACGGTGGCTGCGCGCGTGAACAAGCCGGATTCAGCCGAGCAAGCCATCAAAAACCAGCCCGGCGTAGTGACGATCGGCGGCGGCATGCCGATCAACGCGGCTGGGCAGATGGTCGGCGCCATCGGCGCGTATCCGGAGCACTTGGCGGCGCGAATGACGACGTCTGCGCCAACTTCGGCGGCATGCGCGGCGGGCACAACCCGGGCACACAGCCTCCGAGAGGTCGTCTTCATCCGATGCAATTCAGATCGGCCGGCGCCTTCAGCGCCTTCAGCGCCGCTCGTGGACACCGCCACACGCAGGCCGGCAGCCTGCTTCGACGCTTGGCGACGACACGGTAGCATCTGTTGCCCGTGGCCCTATTCACTGTTCTTACTGATGTTCGTGTGCGCCGAAATCGTCTGGCGCATGATGTTCGAATACTTCATCGCCTACTTGCAGATCCGCGATGCGCTCGCGCAGAGACAGGCCCACGGGCTGACGCTGCAGCCGCGCTGATCCGCCCCACCCCCTTCACCGCCAACGCCATGTCCAGACTCCATATAGAACGCCACCGCACCCAGCATATCGGCTGGCTGCGCGCCGCAGTGCTCGGTGCCAACGACGGCATCGTGTCGACCGCGAGCCTGATCGTCGGCGTGGCCGCTTCGAGCACAACGCATGGCGGGGTGATCGTCGCTGGCGTGGCTGGGCTGGTGGCTGGGGCGATGTCGATGGCAGCAGGGGAATTCGTTTCGGTCAGTTCGCAGGCCGATACCGAACAGGCCGATATCACGCGTGAGCGCCAGGAACTCGCCAGCGACGGCGCGCGCGAGCACGCCGAACTGGCGCAGATCTACGTCGCGCGCGGCCTCGAGCCCAATCTTGCGAACCAAGTGGCCGCGCAGCTCATGGCCAAGGATGCCTTGGGCGCGCACACGCGCGACGAACTCGGCATTTCCGAAGTGGCCAGCGCCAAACCCTTGCAGGCGGCGTTCACCTCAGCGCTGTCATTCACCGTTGGAGCGGCACTGCCGCTGATCACGGCAGTTGTCGCGCCGGGAATCAATCTGCCGTGGATCGTGAGCGTGACCTCGCTCGTCTTCCTCGCCGTCCTCGGCGGGCTTGCCGCCTACACGGGCGGCGCCGGCATCGCGCGCGGCGTCCTGCGCGTGACGTCCTGGGGAGCATTGGCAATGGCCATCACCGCCGGCGTGGGCATGGCGTTCGGGGCTTCGGGCTGATCTTTCCGCCATTGGGCATGTTGACCCCTCCGCCGACGTGGAATGTGTGTTGATTCACATCAAAAGGGCGCGATACATAGGTGCCTATCGTGTCCCCATCGCATGGCAATATCACGGGGCACAAGATGAACACCTCCGAGAACCTAACGGCTGGGACAGCAGACCGGCGCGGTTTTCTTCGCAGGGCTCTGGGCACGACAGCCGCCACGGTGGCAACTGCGGCCGCAGTTGCCATGGATCTACCAGCAACTGTCGCGGCGCAAGAGGTCAAGCCACCGGGGGACGATGCCTTCGGCAATCTTCCCGCATCGCTCACTCCGTCGGGCACCGACTATGAATTGGGGCATGACCGCTCGGCCTATGCCTACACCGCCAAAGACGGCAACCTCGCCAAGGAAGGGTTCGAGGGCAAGCGCTGGGGCATGCTGATCGACCTGCGCAAGTGCGTCGGCTGCCAGGCTTGCACGGCTGCGTGCAAGTTCGAGAACAACATCCCTACCGGCGTGTTCCGCACCTGGGTGCCAGACGTGGAACTGGGCACCTATCCCGACACCAAACGCGCCTTCCTGCCACGGCTGTGCAACCACTGCGAGCGGCCGAGCTGCATCGAGGTTTGTCCGGCCGGTGCGACTTGGCAGCGCAAGGACGGCATCGTCGAAATCGACTACGACCTGTGCTGGGGCTGCGGCGCCTGTGTCAATGCGTGCCCCTACGACGCACGCTTCATCAATCCCATCACCAAGACCGCCGACAAGTGCACCTTCTGCTCACAGCGGGTCGATCAGGGCCTACTCCCTGCATGTGTCGAAACCTGCGTGGGTGGCGCGCGCCAGTTCGGCGATCTGAACGACCGCAACGATCCAATGACCAAACAGGTGTTGAGCGAAGTCATTCAACAGATCAAGCCGGGAACCGGCAACGAGCCCCGTGTGTTCTATATCGGCTTGACCACCGAGTTGCAGAACAACCCGCCAGGCATTCCGACGCAGTGGTCGGTCGAACAGCAGGACATGGGCCACAACGATCACGATTGGGACATCAACATCAGCAAGGAGGCCAATCATGTCTAACCCGCTGACCACACCGCAATTCGTCCCGCCGCTGCGGCAGTTGAACGAGTTGTACAACGTCGTTCACGACCGTCCGTTTTCCATCCTGTTCGCCAACTATTCATGGGCGTTGGGTGTGGCCGGGGGGCTCGCGTTGATCTGGGCGATCAACGCCTGGCGCGGCCGCACCGATGGGGCGGAACACCGCTTCACCATGCCGCTTGTGGTCGCCCTGATTCTGGCTGGATTCGTCAACGTACTGGCCGAAGTGCGGCAGCCGGGTCGACTCATTTTCGGTTACTTCCTCGGCTGGACCCACTGGGACACGGCCATCATCAAATACGGCATCATTCTGCTGCCCATTTTCCTGGTGCTGGCTTGGTGGTTGAGTTTTCAGTGCATTCCACGCGCGAGCCTGACCGCCGAAATTGAAAGACTCCATGGTGTCTGGCGCAAACTGGCCGACATCTTCAGCCTCGGGAGCCGGCATTACAGCGTGTTCGATTCTGGCTGGCTCAAGCCGATATTGGTGTTGACTGTCTTTCTTGGGTTGTTCGCCCCGCTGTATTCGGCCGTGTTCCTGATGAATGAACATGGCGTGCCGGTGTGGAATTCGCCTGCGGCGGCCATTCTCTTTTTCGCGAGCGCCATTGCCGTGGCTGCCCTCGCCGAACTGGTGGTGATTCCCGCGCTGGCCTGGGCCGTCACAGCACCAGGCCTGCCGCGCAGACCGGCCATCGCATCACTGCCGCAGTTGCGCTCGGCGTATGCCTCGTGACCTGGTATGGCTGGATGTGGTGGCTCGGGCGTTTTGGCTCCATTGAGGAGTTGCGCGCAGCCAACTTGTTCATGGGTCCGTATGGCGCGGAAATCACCTGGAACTGGACCGTCATCGGCCTCCTGATCCCGCTCGTGCTGCTGCTTCTGCCCACTGGGCGCGGCTATGGAGCGCAATGGCTTGCCTTCCTGGGTGCAACCTGGGGCTCGTATGCCGCGCGCATCGGCATCGTCATCGGCGGCGAGGCCATCAACCGGAGCGGGGCCGGTTACTACACCTTCCATTTGAATTTCGGGGAGCTTTGGTACACCGGGGTCAGCGTGCTGCTGTTCCTGGGCATCCTGGCGGCGCTGCTGGCCGCCATGCCGCGCGACGCGCAATCCGCACCCTTCTCCACTGCGAAGAAGGTTTGACATCATGGACATCTCACGACGTGGTCTTCTGACTCTCGGGGCCGTCGCCGGACTGGGCGCGGGCACACTCGGGTTTTCCAAGCGCCTGATCGATCTGGTGCCGCTGACCAACCGTGGGCGAAAAACCCTGCATCCCATTTACGGCAACTCCAACACCCCGGAATGGCTGCGCGATGCAGCCACCGGCAAGCTCGTGCCCAACCCGCAATGGACCCTGCGCCACACGGTGGACCTGCAGTGCCACAGCGAATGCGGATTGCGCGTGAAAATCGACCGTAAGACTGGGCGCATCCAGCGCATCATCGGCAACCCCTATCACCCCAACACCCTGAGCGAATACACGGCGGTCAGCACGTCGCTGATCGACACCGCGCGCCAGCCCGGCACCGTGTGCGCGCGCGGCAACACCGGCATCCAGACTGCTTACGATCCCTACCGGGTTCTGGTGCCACTCAAACGTGTCGGACCGCGCGGGAGTGGTCAGTGGAAACCCATCACGTGGGATACGCTGATCACCGAGGTTACCGAGGGCGGCAAGATTTTCGCTGACACCAGCGACCCGGCCAGCAAAGACCAGAACATCCTCGGTTTTCGCGGCCTGTATGCCAAGCGCCACGAGCCGATGGATCCGAACGCGCCAGAAATGGGCTCGCGCACCAACGGTTTCGTGCTGCAAGGTGGCCGCCTGGTGGGCACGCGCATGACTTTTGCGCAGCGCTTCGGCAACGCTTTCGGCAGCGTCAACGTGTTCGATCACGTCAACGAGTGCGAACTCAGTCACCATATCGCCCACCAGCATGTGTTCTCCGGCATCAACATGACTCAGCCTGACGTGCGCGAGGCCAAGTTCATCATCTACTGGGGTACGCAGCCGGGAGATGCAAACTTCCCGATGCAGACGCAGGGCAAGTATGCGGCCGAAGCGCGCTCCAAGCCTGACGGCTTGAAATACGTGGTGGTCGACCCCAAGCTCAGCCGTGGCGGCGTGGTGGGCGACCGTGCGAGTTGGCTGCCCATCAAACCCAGCACCGATGGCGCCCTGGCACTGGCGATGATGCGCTGGATCATCGACAACCAGCGCTACAACGCGCCCTACCTGTCCTATCCCACGCTGGCCGCGGCGCAGACAGCGGGCGAGCTCTCACATACCGATGCAACGCATCTGGTCGTCGTGGACCCACAACATCCACAGTCTCGGCAGTTTCTTACGGCCGAAGTCGCCGGGTTGGGCAAGCCGCAAGCCCAGGGCGAAGATGATCGGGTGGTGATCGACGTCGCCAGCGGCAAGCCCGCGCAGGCAGCAAGCGTCAAGACCGGGCAGATCGACTTCGTCGGCGAGGTCAACGGTGTGGCCGTCAAATCAGCCTTCCGTCTGCTCAAGGAGGCTGTCGAAGAACACACCATTGAGCAGTACGCGACGATTTGCGGAATCGAGCCCGAGCGCATTGTCGAGGTGGCCCGGGAGTTCACCAGCCATGGCCGCAAGGTTGCCAGCACCATGTACCGTGGCGTGGTCAAACACCCCAACGGCTATTACAACGGCGTGGCGGTGCTGATGCTCAACCTGCTGGTGGGCAATATGAACTGGACCGGCGGACTTACCGCTGGCGGTGGCGGTTATCCGGTCAACAAGGGCCGCTGCGACATCGTCAGCGTTCCTGAGGCTGCGGGTCTTGCCAAGGGTGTCATCATCAACCGCGAGAAGTTCCACTACGAGGACACCAGCGAATACAAGGCCAAGGTTGCTGCTGGCAAGAACCCCTATCCGCCCAAGCGGCCATGGTTCCCGCTCAGTTTCGCGATGTATACCGAGACTCTGCCCTCGGCCATCCAGCGCTACCCCTATGGCGTGGACATCCTGATGTGGCAGAAAGCCACACCGCTGTATAGCGTACCCGGTCAAGGCAACCCGGAGTTCCTCGAAGCGATCAAGAACCCGAAGAATATCCCTTTGATCATCGCCTCGGAAATCGTGGTCGGCGACTCCAGCATGTATGCCGACTACATCGTGCCCGATGTGTCGTATCTGGAAAGTTATGACCTGGTCGACACCTTCCCCACCACGCTGACCAAGGGAACCGGCGTGCGCTGGCCGGCGGTCAGCCTGACGTCGAAAACACCCGACGGTCGGCGTGTGTGCATGGAGGAATTCCTGATCGACGTGGCCAAACGCATCGGCATGCCCGGCTACGGCGCCAGGGGTATTCCCGACGCGGATGGTCGGTACTGGCCATTGAACCGCCGCGAGGATTTCTATCTCAAGGCCGTTGCCAATCTGGTCGCTGCCAAGGGTGTGGATGGCGACGCGGTACCGAAAGCCTCGGCGCAGGAAATTGCCATCACGGCACTGGACGACTACCACAAACAATTCGCCGACGCGCTCAAACCCGAAGAGTGGCCCGTGGTGATGGGCTGCCTCGTGCGCGGCGGTCGCTTCCAGCCGCATACGGGCTCGCGCAAAGGCGAACAACTGGCTTACCAGTACACCAAACGCCTGCATTTCTATGCCGAAAAAACCGGGACCACGCGTAACAGCATGAACGGCCAGTTTTTCCACGGCACCACGCGCTGGGTGGAGCCCACCACAGCGCTGGGCAAGCATCTGGACCAGCTCGATGATCCGAAGGACTGGCCGATGACGATCATCACCATGAAAGGTGCGCTGCAATCGCACTCCCGCCTGGTGTCGAACTACACCCTGCGCGAGATCAACCCGAGCAACGGCGTGCACATGGCGGCCGACGACGCCAAGCGCCTGGGCATCGCCAATGGAGACTGGATCTGGGTGGTCACCCCCGAAGGTAAACGCCGCGGCCGTGCGGTGGTGCTCGAAGGCATCCGGCCGGGAGTGATCCTGTTCGAAGTCGGCTACGGCCACTGGGGCTATGGCGCCAGCAACTACCAGGTGGGTGGTCAACGCGTGATGGGCGATGCGGTGCGCCGCGCCGGCATTCACCTCAACCCCATCATGCGGCGCGACCCTGACGTCTGGCAGATGTCGCTCATGGATCTCACCGGCGGCAGCGTGGTGTTCTACAACACCAAGGCTCGCCTGGAAAAAGAGATCACCCATGCCTGACTCCGCCGAACTGGCGCGCTTGGCCAGCGCCGCCTCGTATCTGCTGCTCAATGCCCCGGATGCGCAGACCCTCACGGTGCTGCTGACCGCCGCTGGGGAACCGCTCGATCCGAAGCGCGCCCGCCAGGACTTTTATGACTATTTGTGCATCCTGCAATCGGGCTGTTTCCTGCCCCCCTTCGCCCATGTCCTGAGCCAGGCGCAGCAGACCGCCGAGTACTGGCACTTTCCCACGCCGAAGTACGACGGCGGCGATGCCTTGTTGCCGTGGTATGACGCCGGCCGGTTCGACCCGACCGTGCTCCCGGCCGACGCCATTCTGGCTGCGGCCAACCGCCCGCTGGACCATGTGGGTGTATTGCTCGCATTTCTTGCGCTGTTGCTCGACGCAGCACAGGACCGCGAAACCGATCGCATCGTGTTGAGCGAGTTCCTCGGCGAACACATCCAACCTTGGGCGGACAGGTTCGTGCATGTGATGGCCCAGGCTGAGAGCCCTTACATCGCCTTGCTCGGTACGATCTTGCGGGATCTGTTCGATGCCGTGCGAGAGGCCTACCCGCCCATGACGCCTCGACAGTTCCCCATTGCGCCGAAACACATCCCCATTGTGGCCGCATGATCCGCACACGAAGGTTTGCTGCGCTCACCCCGTGGCGAGCTACCGGTTTTTCTGGGCGGCATATCGAGCGTTTGGGTCTCTGAGCCTGTCGACTCGGGATCGCTGAAAGCTCCGCCTGGTTTTGGCATGTGCATCGTTTTCTATATTTCCACTATCATTGAATGATGGAAACAAACCGTGCCCTCTCCGCCCTCGCCGCGCTAGCTCAAGACTCGCGTCTGCGCGTGTTCCGCACTCTGGTTCAGGCAGGACCCGCCGGCATGGCCGCGGGGCAAATCAGCGAGGCCACCGGCATCGTGCCGTCCTCGCTGTCCTTCCATCTCAAGGAACTCAACCATGCCGGCTTGGTGTCGGCCCGACAGGCCGGGCGCTTCATCATCTACGTGGCGCGGTTCGACACCATGAACGCCCTGCTGGCATTTCTCACCGAGAACTGTTGCGGCGGCAACCCCTGCAGCCCCGTAGGCGAGACGCCCTGCGCGGCCCATTCCCCGATCACCAAGATCAAAGACCACACATCATGAAACGCTTTCACGTGCACATCAGCGTCCCCGCGCTGGATGAGGCTGTTCATTTTTATTCCGGTCTGTTCGCCGCCGAGCCCACGGTGCATAAACCCGACTACGCCAAATGGATGCTCGACGACCCTCGGGTGAACTTCGCCATTTCCCAACGCGGCGCCGCGCCCGGTCTGAACCATCTGGGCGTGCAGGTGGAGTCGGACGCTGAGCTTCACGAGATGCGGCAGCGCCTGGACGGCATGGCTGCAGGCTATGTCGCCGAACCCGGCACCGCCTGCTGCTATGCCCGCTCCGACAAATACTGGACGAACGACCCCGTGGGCATTGCCTGGGAGATGGATCACACGCTTGGCACCATCCCCATGTTCAATGACGCGGCCGATGACCACGCCTGTTGTGTACCCTCGAGCGGCAATACGGCGGCGATGGCCACGACCACACCCACGACGCCTGCTGCGAATGCTTGCTGCGACAAGACAGCAACCGGCAAGGCGTCCAGCGGTTGCTGCTGATTGCTATCCCCACCCTCCCCGAAAGGCTGCACATGGACAAGGTCTACAACGTGCTGGTGCTGTGCACCGGCAACTCGGCACGCTCCATCCTGGGCGAGGCGCTGATCAACACCCTGGGCAAGGGCCGGTTTCAGGCCTACAGCG
>NZ_JBTRXV010000082.1:0-18955 GCF_054608695.1 Thiomonas sp. | reverse complement strand
ACCAACGCTGACGGCAGTTTCGGCAGCACCACCTACAACGCCGATGGCAGCTACGCGACCTCTGCGACCACCGCCACGGGCAACACCTCCACCGACAACTACACCGCCGCCGGCGTGCTCACCAGCGACACCTGGAAGGACGCCAGTGGCACCTCGGGCGCCGACACCTACAGCAGCACCGGTGTTTTGACCCAGTCCACCTGGACCAACGCCGACGGCAGTTTCGGCAGCACCACCTACAACGCCGATGGCAGCTACGCGACCTCTGCGACCACCGCCACGGGCAACACCTCCACCGACAACTACACCGCCGCCGGCGTGCTCACCGGCGACACCTGGAAGGACACCAACGGCACCTTCGGCGCCGACACCTACAACAGCGGCGGCCTGACATCGCAGTCCACATGGACCAATCCCGATGGCAGCACGGGCAGCAACACGGTCGTGGGCAACGCCGCCGTCTCGCTGACGTTCGGCAGCGGCACTAACACCATCGCGCTTGGCAGCGGGGTCGACACCCTTCAGACCACGGGAGGCACCAACCCCATCACGCTCGGCCAGGGGGCGGCCATCCTGAGCAACAACGGCGCCACCGACACCGTCGCCCTGGGCGCCTCGGCGAACCCGGATCAGTTGTGGTTCGCCCAGAGCGGCACGGACCTGGTGGTCAGCGTCTTGGGCAGCACCGAGAACCTCACCGTCAAGGACTGGTTCAACGGGTTGGCCAACCAAGTGTCCGAGTTCGTCGCCGGCAACGGCCAGGTCCTGGCGGGCAGCAATGTGGAGCAACTGGTGCAGGCCATGGCGGCGTTCTCGCCCCCAACCTCCAGCCAGACCGCCTACACCACGGCCGAGGCCACCAACCTCGATCCCGTCATCGCCGCCAACTGGCATTGAAGGCAACTTCAAAGAAGTCATCTCAAAGCTTGCCTTCCCCTGCAGTCCCTGCCTTGCGCTCGGGGCTGCAGGAAGCCTCAACCCTGGCCCGCAGTTCGGCCTTCTCCTGTTCCCGTGCGGGCCGGTGCGAATTCCGCGCACCGTGCCCCTCGCCTCCTGGTGCGCTTGCCCATGCCGTTCGGATGTCCCAAACACAGTCGCAAACACGTCTTCGTCGCCATTCTGGGCTTCGGCATGGGTGTCGGTGCCTGGGCTCAGACACCGACACCGCCCCTGTCACCGCCAAGCGCAGCCATCGACCTCACCCAACCCCCGCTGCTGGTGGATGCCTCCGGCGTCACCAGCCAGGGCCAGAATCTCGGCGAACCCTGCCGGTTGCAGACGCCCGACCATCCGGTTCGCCTCTTCGATGCCATCCGCGATGCCCTGTGCACCGATCCCAAGACCCGCCAGGCATGGGCCGCGGTGCAGGTGCAGGCCGCCCAGTTGGGCCAGGCCCGGGCGGCGTACTGGCCCAAGCTCGATGCCGCGCTGCAGTTCAACCGTGACCATGCGGCATCGACGGTGACGGGCCAGCCGCAGTTCGACAGCAACGTGGGTTCCCAGTTTCGGACCCAGGCCCTGTCCCTGAGCTGGGTGCTGTACGACTTTGGCGCGCGCACGGCGGCCGCCCACAGCGCCGAACAACTCCTGCTGGCCTCTCGCTACAGCCTGGACGACACACTGCAGACCGCACTGCTCAAGACCGCCAAGGACTATGAGGCGGCCCTTGCCGCATCGGCGGGCCTGGATGCGGCGCGCGACACGGCGCGCACGGCCCAAGAGAGCCTGGGCATCGCCCGAGCACGCGTGCAACAGGGCGTGGCTGCCATCAGTGATGCGCTGCAGGCTCAGACCGCCTATGCCCAAGCTGCGGCCGACGAGACGCATGCCAAGGGCACTTGGCAAACCGCCATCGGCGCCTTGGCCATCGACATGGGGCT
The DNA here is from genome assembly GCF_054608695.1 of Thiomonas sp. Lineage (NCBI taxonomy): Bacteria > Pseudomonadati > Pseudomonadota > Betaproteobacteria > Burkholderiales > Thiomonas > Thiomonas sp. Next base: position 17,075 of record NZ_JBTRXV010000082.1, on the reverse strand, counting down.
CGATCCGGAGGCCGCGCCGCTACAGCTCCAGCCGCTGCCCGCCGCCGCTGGCGAATCGTCGGTTGCTATCGGCTCCTTGCACGCATTCCTGGATGATGCCAAGCGCATCAATCCCAAGATCAACGCCGCGCGTGCCCAGCACCTTGCGGCCCTGGCCCATGCCAAGGCGGTGCGGGACGCGGGGCTGCCGTCCTTGCATTTCACGTGGAAATACAGCCGCAACACCCAACCCGTGACGGGATTGGGCTTGCCCAGTTTCCCGGCCGATGCCCAGGACAACTTCGTCGGCATCGAGTTGGACATTCCATTGTTCGATGGTTTTGATCAGGACTGGAAAATGCGCGAAGCGCAAGCCCAGGCGCGGGAGCAGGGGCAAGCCTTGATCGACGCGCGCCGGCAAGTGATGCACGGCGTCTGGTCGGGCTTCGAGGGCTACAAGACGGCCACGGCGGACTTGGGCAGTACGCGCACCGTGCTGGCCGTAGCGCAGCAATCGCTGGCGGCGGCGCAGAAGCGCTACCAGCTTGGGGTGACCAGTATCCTGGAGGTTCTCCATGCACAACAGGCTTTGGCCAAGGCTCGCCAACAGCAGATTCAAGCACTGACGGATTGGCTCGTGGCGCGTTTGCAATTGGCGTACGCCGTCGGAAGTCTGGGGCAATCTGTCGAGACGCAGGGGAGCGTGCCTTGATTGTGGAGCATTCAACCGCTGTCAACGGGCGACACGGCCGTCTTGCCTGTCGTTCGCCCTTGCCCGGCAAACAGACTTCCCACAGGAATCTGTAGAGCGCATGCCAACACCTCGATCGCGTCCAGCGATGGATTGGCCCCACCCCTCTCGATGCGACTCATGTAGCTCCTGGCGAAACCACATCGGTCGGCAAACGCCTCCTGGCTTTCGCCAAGGCTCTTTCGCAAGTCACGAACACGTTGACCGAACTGAATTCTCAGGGCTTTGCTCACCCCATGACTGTGGCTTACCGTCTATTATCTGGCCACGCACTAATCGTGACATTGCTTTGTTTGCATCTTGTTTACATCAAGTCGTTGATGGATACGTTTAGTGTGGGGCGGTCACGACCCATCTCGCCCGATGTGGCTTTGGATACGCCGTCCTGTACCCCTGCTTCCACGACAACAACCCGCTAAAAGGACAAAGAATGCTGCACCTCAATCGACACGCAAAGAGTAGGCTCACCCGCTTGACCCTCACGGGGACAACTCTAGCCCTGACAACACTGCTGACTGCCTGCGGAGGCGGCGGTGGCGGATCGGCGAGCACCGCGATCACGCCGCCAAGTCAGAATGCCGCCACATTGACGGGATCATTCATCGATGGGCCGGTGAACGGGCTTCTTTACAAAGCCCTGCCGTCTGGCCTGTCCGGCACGACCGATCACAAGGGCACTTTCAGCTTTCAGAGCGGCGATTCGGTCACCTTTTCGATTCCGACGCCGCAAGGCAACATCACACTGGGCTCCTACCAGCCGCAGCCACCGGCTGGAGGTGGAACCACCGACGTCTCCGTGCTGGGGCTGGTCAACGGCCCCTCTATTGCCCAAACCTTGCAGTCCCTCAGTCACAGCGGTTCGAGCAGCGATCTCGACGTGTCCGGACTGTCACTGAGTGCGACCGACGTCTCCAACATTCAGAGCTACATCAACTACGGCTCGACCGGCTCCGGGCTGACCACGGTCCAGATGTTCTCGACTGCCCAGAGCGATGCCATGGCGTCAAACGGAACCCTGCAATTTCAGTCTCCGTCGCAAATCACCTTGAACAGCGCGGAATCGGCGGCCTTGCAAAGCCTGACTTCCACGGGTAGCACCCAGAGCATTTCGACAAGCGCAACGGTCCCCGGAAGCGTGTCTCTCGTGTTCGGCACGCAAACGTTCAACAATGTGACGACACCCGGCTGGTACGTCAATTATTACGCCACGAGCGGCTATCGCTATCACATGTACACCACCGGAGGGGTGCAAACCACCTACCAGTCTGCCGCGCAGCCCTATTCCACCAGTGGCAATCAAGTCACCATCACGGAGCCATCCTTAACGCTGACGCATACCTATGACGTCGCCTTTCCGGACTTCGGATTTTTCACGGAAAGCAGCACCACTGGAGAAACGGGACAGTACAGTTACACCAACATTCAGGGAACGGTCACCCTTGCCAATCTGCAGGGGCAGACGATCGACATGTCCGGCCCGCCGGTTTGTTTCGGCCAGGGGAAATACAACATTCGGTTTGCCTCCGCCCTGAATTCCAGCAATCAACTGCCTTATGCCCTTTATTGTGGTGCCACGCCCATAAGCGGTGCATTCGCCGGGACGGGGGTGGCGGTTGCGGCGACCTTCAGCGCCGACGGATTGCCCGACGGAAAAATGGTCAAGCTGGTGGACGCAGCCAACGTTCCCCACTACTTCGGCTTGGTGCGTGGTGCTGTCAGCAACGGGGTCTACGCGGAGTTCTCGCCAATTTCCGGATACAGCGGGCTGGAAACCGCGACCCCGAATTGATCGACTGACTAGGTCTGGAGATCGGCCATCGAGCTGGATTCGATGGCCGATCTTTCACGATCCTGGATATGGCGGCAGAATCATCGTCCGGTTGACCAGCACGTTGAACGTCATGCCCGGGCGGATGTTCAGGGTGGGTTGCAAGTTCAGGTTCTTGTTGAGCAGGTTCGTGCCGACGCTATCGAGTTGCTGGGACAAGCTTCCAGCCGCCTGCGCACTGGCGCTCGGCGTGTTGAACGCCCCGGCGTTTTGCGGCTGGCTCAACTGCGCACCGACACCCAGCAGGCTCATCAGGATGGCGCTGCCGAAGATGCGCATGAAGTGGTTGTTGACCTCATCGCCCAGGCCGCTCTCGCCCTTCCCGTCCGCGCCGACCATGCCTTTCAGGTCGATCATCGATCCGTTCGGGAAGATCAGCCGGTTCCAGGTCACCAGCACGCGGCTCTGGCCGTAGGCCACGGAGTTGCTGTAAGCGCCGATGACCTGGGTGCCTTGGGGAATGAGCACGATGCCGGGGTTCAGGCTGTCATCGACCGTCTGCCGCACCATGCCGGTGATCGTGCCGGGCAGGTCGCTGTCGATGCCGGTTTCCAGCACGGCCGGGATGACGGAGCCGGCGAACAACTCGTGGTTCGCCGCCTTGGGCTGCACGACCGCAGCCAGATCGCCGTTGTCGTCCTGGTTCTGCTGCACGTCCAGGAAGCCCTGGTTGCCGGATGGCTGGTTTGCGCCAGGCGTTCCAGGCATGCCCCCCACGCCACCCAGAGACGCCAACAGCTTGCGCACATTCGGATCGTTCGCGGCCTGGGGGTTCTGCGCCAGGCTCTCGCTGAGTTTCTTCTGCAAGGCCAGGATTCCGGCCGGGCGGGTCTGCTGCGCGAACGGGCCGCCGCTCTGCGAGGACTGCAAGGAACCCGTGCTGGTCTTCGCCAGATGGGCGCTCTGCGATGCCAACACCAAGCCCTCAAGGCGTTTGTAGTGGTTATCGATCAGCCATTGACGGTATTTCTCGGCAGGCGTCGGGCCTGGGGTCTGTCCAGCCTGCAGCGCCGCGCCCTGGGTCAACGCGGCACCGGCACCGCTCGCGGCATGGGGCGCCAACGATGCCGAGGTGCCCCTGGCAACAGCCGGAACACCGCCGGCGTCACCGCTCGCTCCACCATTCGCCGCGCTCGCGCGCACATTGAAGGCACGCTGCTGCGCTGCACTCGGCGCCGGGGCCTGCGTCATGCCGACCTGATCCGTGCTGCTGGCTGGCGCTCCTGCGGGAGAGGCGGCCTTGTTGCCCGACGTGGCGATGCCGACCAGGATCAAGACGGACAAGGCACTCAAGCCCCCGAAGATCAGCGTCTTGCTTTTCTTGGACAGGCGCTTGCCTTGTTTCGGGTCGGCCTTGATCTGCATGCCCTTGGCGGCCTTGGCAACCTTGCCGGGACCGATGACATCGGCAATGGGTGGCAAGGCTTGCGGCAAAGCTGTGCTCTCGATGGCGCCGGCCGGATGGTTGGTGTCTTCACGCATGTCTTGCCCCTGTGGTGGCTTGGGTTTGCTGATTCAACGCGCCCAGAATCCGGCGTTCATTTGCGCGTGATGGCAGGTGACGGCGCGGGAGTGCTTGCCCACGCCCAGCACCAGCTTGAACTGGGTCGGCAGGCCGTCGATGACGTAATCGCCATGCACCAGGCGGCTGTTCAGGAGTTCGGTGCTGCCGCCCGTGGTGTTGAACACGGCCGGGGCGTCGGTGAACTTCATCGTGCTTGGCATCTGCAGATAGGTGTGGCCGCCACCGGCGAACACGCGCGTCGGCATCAGATCCGCGTTGTCGAGGTCGGCATGGTTGTCGTCGGCCTTGCAGCGGAAATTGAAGTCCAGCTTGGCCGGATCGATGTCACCCAGCGGCGCGACCACGGCTTGCTTGTGGGCTTCGACCTTGGCTTGTTCGGCTGCGCGCTCTTGCGCGGCTTGCTTCTGCATATTGATCACCAGCGCCTGCGGGTCGTAGAAGCCGATCAGCGGCACATCGTTGTGCGCATCACTCACCAGGGTCATGTAATACACCCGCCCGGCGTCGGTGGTGACGACCAGGTTGGTGACCAAGCCAGCTTGCGTCGGCTTGACGATGACCACGGGGCGGTTGCCGGCGTCGGTCGGCTGCACCAGCCAGCGCACGCTGTCGCCGATGGACAGGCTGGTGATGTGCTCGCCCGGCAACAGATTGATGACGCAGACGTGCAATGGTGCGCAGGTGATGGTCGGATGGCTTTGACCGTAGGCGTACATCACTTCGCCGTTGGTGCCGATCACGTCGGGCGCCGAGCCAGTCTGCAACCATTCCTGGCTAGCCTCTTGTGTGGACAACCAGGATAGCGGCACGGGCGGGGTCTGGTTCACCAGTTCGTGGCTGGTGCGGCCGTTGTCGGGCGTGCCGATGCGGATCATCGGCTTGACGGCCTGCGCGGACATGGGTTTGGCTGGCTGCGTCGGTTGCACGACTGGCGCGGCATAGACGGACGTGAAGGCGGCCAGCAGCGCGGCGGCGATCAGGGTGCGTTGGAGGGTATTCATGGACGTTCTCCGGGACGGATGCAGGTTGTGCGAGTTGTTGTGGTTACGGCGAGGCTCAGGACACGCTCTGCGTCCAGTTCAGCGATTCGATGAAGATGCCCAGCGGGTTGTCGAGCATCACCTGCGGCTTGTCGGCCAGCCTGGCGTCCACGCCCACGGTGATCTGCGCTTTCCAGTGGGTGGTGACGCTGTTCTGTCCAGGGGTGGCCTTGGTCTCGGTCCAGTTCACCTGGTAGGTGTTGGCCCCGGTCGGCAGCACGCTGTTGACTTGTGGGTTGACGGTGTCGGCGGCGCCGAACGGGCTGTTGGCCTTGAACCAGTCGTTCAGGGTGTTGGCCGCGTTGCTGGACAGCATGGCGTAGCTGCGATTGAGCAAGGTCTGCTGCGCGGTCTGGTCGGGCAGCACCATGCGGGTGTTGACGATCCAGTTGGCGAGCTGCGCTTCGATGATGCGTTGGGTGACACCCGAGCCGTCGCTGGGGGTCGCCACCGCGATGGGGCTGCCCATCGTGTCGATGGCGACCACAAAGGGCTTGATCTTGCTTTGGGCGCCGATGTAAGCGACACCCACGACGGCCACAGCGGCCACGCACAGGGCGGCGATGGCGGCGATGCGCCAGCTTCGTGCACGGGAGATCTGATCGCCGTAGCGCTCATCCCACTCGCGGCGGGCGTTCAGGTAAGGGTTGGCTTGGGCCATGGTGATGCTCCGGGTGGATTGAGAGTTGCTTGGGTGCTTATGGCAGGGGGCCGCAAAGCGTTCAGAACGTCATCCGGTAGCCGATCAGGTATTCGGCGGTGCGGATGTGCAGGTGATGGCTCTGGCTGATGGGCAGGTTCATGAGGCGCGCGCCAACGGTAAGATCGCCGGGGCCGAAGCGCAGTGAAGCGCCCGCATGGACAGCCGCGAACGCACCGCCAATGGTCGGGATGCCCGAGGACACGGTGGCGAAGTCACGCCCGAACGCGAACCCGGCATCGATGTTGACGCCTGGCGCGATCTGGCGGCGGTAGCCGATCTGTGTGCCCGCGTAGGCGCTCGCCATGCGCCAGCCAGGGCCGTCGTGGAAATAGGCTCCGCTGTAGCCGATGCGCGTGTAACCCACCACCAGACCGGGCTGGATGAATCCCCCAGCCAAGGGCAGATTGCCACTGAATGCAAGGCCCGCGTCGGTGTAGTTTGCCGCTTCGCGCCCGCCCTGGGCGGCTGACAGGTTAAGGGTGGTGCCGCCCGGCAGGTCAGCGCTCGATGTCAGGCGCAGCGCTGGCATGCTGGACGCCAGGCCATTGCCGGTGTTCAGGCTGGCGTTGCCATAGGAGGCGGTCAGTGTGGCGGCGCTGGCGGTCGTGATGCTGGCTGCGATGAGCGCGGTGGCGATGAGGGTCTGGTTCATGGCAATCCCGGTGATGGCTCAGCCAACGAGCTGGTTCACAGGGATATGGGCTGACCCAGCAAAGCGACCAGCCTTGGGTGGATCAGCCGAGTCGGACATCGAAAAGCCGCGCACCCGGCACCCGGACTGCGCGGCTTTCCGCTAGATGTGGCGCGGCGATCAGTGAGGGCGATTCGAACCCGGCACAACGAACGCCGCCTGATTCTGCGTCGCCGCAAGCAAAACCAGCGCGCGCAACGTGGGTTCATCGACAAGTTCAAGGTCGGCGTACTCACCGAATTCCCCCCCAATCACGCCGGCGCAGTCCATATCCAGGCCCAAGAGCAGGGCTGGCGCGGGCTCCAGGATGCCCACCGCAGACAGCGCGGATGCGCCCTTGGAGCCGTGAAGACCCAATGCCTCGCACACATGGATGCCCGCGAAATACAGCCCAAGCCCATCCTCATCCTTGTCGAGCCACGCTTCGATGTGATGTCCGCAAAAATCGAGACCGGTACTTCCGCCAGCGTCATCGTTGTAGGTGGCTGCTTCGGCGCGAAGCTGTGGCAGGGCTTCGTTGTCCAGCCAATCGGCGAACGCCTGTGCACGAGAGGCAGCGGGCATGGCGGACAGGGTTGATGGGGTGATGGTCTCTTTGCTCATGGTGGTGCTCCAGTTCGTCAGCGCACCGTTGCGCCTGACATAAGTTCATGGAGACACTCCGCAAACCGTCAAGCGGTGTCCGGGTCTTTCGTGCCTGTCAACCGCTTCCAACGTTCAAGGGCGTAGCCCGAGAACGTCGCATTCCGGGTCTCGGGCGGAGCCTGAGCAGGTAGGGACGGGGACACAAACGCAGAAAACAAGCACGCCAGTGCGCAGGTTTTCGAGGCTTGTGGACACGGCCCCCTACCCTGTACTTCTTTCTTGACGGTTATCTCAATAAAGATGCACCTGTCAGCACGCCTGTCGTGATGCCTGTCGATGCGCCTGTCAGCGCGGTTTTGATTCCTGTCGGCGCAGTTTTGATTGCTGTCGCGATTCCTGTCAGTGCGATTTCGATTCCTGTCGGCGCGTTTTCGATTCCTGTCGGCGCACCTGTCAGCAAGCCTGTCGTGATGCCTGTCAGAGCACGGTTTGCGCCCACTTGCCATAAGCATGTAGCGACCGCTGCTTTGTGGCGGGCTTCAACGAGCCTGTGGACATGGACGAGATCGATTCCATCGATGACCCTGCTGAACGCATTCGCCGGCAGGTAGACGCAATATTGACGCGCCGCATGGAGAACGCATCCGGGCTGTCTCCAGCTTCGCTCGTGCGCGTCTTGCGCCCGGTCATTGAGAAGCACCTTGCATCCGGCATGACCCTGGAGGACATTGCCGCAGCTTTGCGTGGTGAAGGTTATGTGGTCACAAAAGGCCATCTTGTCCGACACCTGGGCATCATCCGGGCAGAGCTTGGAATGCCACCCATGACACGCGGGCGTCCCATCAAGACTGAGAAGCCAGACAGACAAGAAACAGCGCCCAAGCCCGCAGCAGCCAAGGCGGCGCCGCTTGCCAAGGACTCCGTGCCCGCTGTGGTCCCTGCCGCCCCACCAGCCACCCCAACCCCAACAACAGGGGCAAAGCAAGAGGGCGGCGAGGCCAAGGCACCACCGCTGCGATTCCTTCCGGCGCGCGACATGGTTATTGGAGACTTTCCGTCCGCCGAAGAACAACGGCGCACCCGGGATGCTCTGAGGCCTCGCGAACCGCCCGCCAGGCCGTGACAACACGCATCCGGTTTGCGGCTGCCTCACATATCCCTATACGACCGCCGATGCGGTCATGCCCTTACTCAATGGAGAACCACAATGTCACTCAAAACATTTATCGTCGATGGCGACAAGGGTGGGGTCGGCAAGACCATGGTGTCGCGCCTGCTCGCTGAAACCTACTTGCGCGGCGAGGCTCTCGGCCTGCCCAAGTGCCAACTGATCGTCGTCGATTCCGACAAGACCAACCCGGATTTCTGTGGCGAAGGCGGCTACAGCGCCTGCGAGCAGTTTGAATCGATCCTGGTTAACCTCTCGGCGCCGCGCCTGTGGGGTGAGTTGGCGAACACCCTGGAAGGGGCTGTTGCTGCGTCGGCTCTGCATGAGATGCGCATCATCATCAATCTGCCGGCTGGCATCGGTGAGCGCTCCTTGCTCTCAGCCGACCGCTCGGCCATCGGCGTGCTGGAGTATCTGCGCGCCGTGCCGGTGTGGGTGATGGGCCGCACTGAGGATTCGATCTCGCAGCTTGAGCGCCGCTGGAAAGAGTTCCCGAGCACCTATGAGCACGGCCTGATCGTGCTGAACCAGTTCTTCGGTGACAAGGATCGCTTTGTCATGTGGAACACCTCGCCGGTGCGCAGCGAACTGCTGGCGTCCGGTTGGAAAGAGGTTGCCATCCCGGAACTCTCCGACCTGACGGTGCAGCGCATCGGGCGCACGCCGATGTTCAAGGTCGCCAAAGGGGATGCAACCTGGCAGGGTCTGCGGGTCGGGCCGGGCGATGTCATGAATGTGCAGGCGTTCACCAACATGGGCACGTCAACCTTGAAGATCGCTGAAACCATCCCCTCGCTGCGCTTCAACGGAGAAGTCTGATGAGCCTGTACAAGGATTTGATCACCGCGCTGGCCCCGGATGGTCTGGACGACCAGCAGGCGGCTGAGATCGCGCAAATCATGCAGGCCGGGCAGATCGGCGAGAACGATTCGACCCTGCTGAATTTCCTGCCGATTTATTTCCTCTCCAACCGACGCGAGCAGGCGCGTGTCGACCAGGAAGCCCTGTTACGGGCGATCCAGAGCGTGAGCACGGGTGGGGTGGACGCCGACCGTCTGGGCAAGGCTGTGGCCCGGCATATCGATCCCACCGAGATCGAGGTTCCGGCCCCGGAAATCGACGCGGCGAAGATCGCCAAGGCGGTGGCCAGGGCGGCCGTGCCGGAGATTCGCGGTGTCATCGAGGCCGAGCTGAGTAGCCGGGTGCTCAAGCTCGACGCTGCAGCGGCGCACGAAGCACTGCGGGGCGCCGTGTCCGACACACTGTTCTCCTGGCAGGTTGCGGCGGGTATCGGTGTGGCGCTGCTACTTGTGATTGCCAGTTACTGGTGGGGTGGCCACCAGGTTGCAGCGCAGGATCAGCCCGTGATCGCGCAGATGCAAAGCCAGATCCAGCAGATGCGCGCCGAGCCGGTTGTGCCGCATCGGCGTTAAGTCCCCCGGACGTTATCGCCGCGCCCAGCGCTGCAAGTCCCGCCAGTCGCCCTGCACCTGACGCTGCGCCCGTTGCAGCTTGACCTTGACGAACGCAACCAGATCGGGCGCGAGTCTCATGCGGAGCCGCCAGAGCGCCGCGATCAGAACGGCCCACTGTCCCCTCCAGCGCCGGAAAAAGAGCAGCACAGCCGCTGCCCCGGAGACACCCAGCGGCACACCCAGGTTGTTGCTGACGGCGGCATGAAACACCCATACGGCCAGCACAAAAGGCGACAGCAGAATGGCGATGTGCAGCGTCAGCCGGGCGTCGTGCCAGTAGCGCTTGAGGGTTGTCCACATGATGGCTCTCCGTTGGTGGTTCTCTGTTAACGATGCGTGATGGCATCCGAAAGCACTTTCGCCACCCACTTGTTCATGCTCTGGCCTTCGCGAGCTGCTGCCTTGACCGCCGCAGCATGAATGCTCGGGTCGATTCGCAGCATCAATTTGCCTGATGCTGGTTTTTCTGGCGCTTGTTCGAGCTTCGCGCAAATCTCGATGTAGTCGTCAATGGATTCACGGAATGCGGCCTCGAACTCGGCCACGGATTCGCCGTGAAAACCGATGATGTCGGCAATATCCAGCACACGCCCAACCAGGATTTTGTCGTCCGGGTCGTAGGTCATGCTGGCCGCATAGCCCTTGTAGGTCATCACGTTGTTCATGGGGTCACTCCAAGTTTCTCCAGGTGCTCCCGCACCAGTCTGACGCGGTATTTCAAGGCTTCCTTCTGTGGGTGAGGCCGATGGAAGTAAGCGCGCAGGCCGTCTTTCTCAAAAGCCACGGACGAGCCGTGCCCCTCAATCACGCGACAGCCAACAGCCACAAGCAACGCCTCAATACGCGCCCACTCCAGATTGCCGTTGACCGGATTGGAGAAGACCGCCTCCAGAGTTTTGCGTTGCTTGCTATTCATAGATTGATGATAGCACATATGATGGCAATTTCAATGTTTTTTGCTATCAGTTGCTTTGCTGCCACGCGGCATATCCCTGTGTCCACACCACATTGGAAATCGTCGTGCAAACCCATTCCTTTCTTGCCCCTGCCTCGCTCTTGCGCCGCCTGCTGGCCGTCCTGCTGCCTGCTGTAGCTGGACTGGCCTGGATTCTCAGCAGCAAGCCCTACGGCGTCTTTATGTCGCCCCTGCTCATCATCGGCGTCATGCTGGCGGAGAATCGCCGCTGGCGCTTCCTGGCTGCGCTGGCCTACTTCGGCTGCGGCGCAGCGTCGCTCCCACCGGAGGTGCAAAACTTCTTCGGCTCCGGCTTGGGGCTGGGCGTTGGCCTGTGGGCACTGTCGACTGTGCTGCTCGCCCTGCCCTGGGCCTGGGCCTCACGCGGCTGGCATGTGGTGGCTGTGCTGCTGCTTGAGGCTGTGCCGCCGCTGGGGCTGTTCGGCTGGCTGTCGCCGCTGGCAGTGGCTGGCGTGTTCTATCCGGGGTTGGGACTGATGGGCTTCGCGCTTGGGCTTGCGATCCTGTGGACACTGGCGGTGTTGGTCCAAGCCAAATCCTCGGACGCAGCGATCACGTTGGCCATGGTGGCGTCGGCAGTGCTGTCGGGCGTGTCGGTGTGGGCAAATGCTGTCTACACGCCGCCCGTCGCGCCTGCTGGCTGGGTCGGGGTGAACGCCCGTGTCGGTCATGAAACGGATGACGTGATGGCCGAGGTTGGGCGCAACCAAGGCTGGATTGACCGTGCGGCTGGCGTGGTTCGCGCTGGAGCAAAGTCAAAGGCAGGGGCAAAGAGGATGGTGGTTGTGATGCCCGAAGACGTGGCCGGAACCTGGGGGCCAGGCACTGCGGCGCAGGCGCGGGCGGCGATGCGACCTGGGGATGTGTGGTTGGTTGGCGCGTCCGTGCTTGGGCCACGGCACTGGGATGGGAGTTATTTGAATGCCGTGGTTGGCCTTGGCCAGCGCGGCGATGCCGTGCTGTTCGTCTCGCCGGTGCCTGTGCCCGGCGGGATGTGGAAGCCGTGGGCTGGGGGGAAGTCCTACACGGCGGCGCATTGGTGGGAGCCGGTGCAGACCATTGCTGGTGTACGCACCTGGGCTGCCATTTGCTATGACCAGGGCATCACCTGGCCGTGGCTGCAGGCGCTCGTCCAACGGCCTGCCGTGGTGCTGCAAGTGTCGAACACCTGGTATGAACCTACGGGGGCTGGTGCGCCTCGTATTGAGGCTGCAACGGCTGCTATGTGGGCACGGCTCATGGGTGCGGCGGTGGTGGCGGCGGTGAATCGGGCCTGACCAGAAAACCGAAGGGTGTGTTCTGCCGCAAGGCGATACCCTCACTGTCGTAGCGCCGGATCGAGGTTTCGGCTCATCTTCTTGTTGGGTTTAGCGCCCGATGCCTGGATCACGGTCTCGCCCTGCCCGTTTGCGGACTTTCGCTCGATCGCGCTCCTGAGCCATGCCATCGAAGGCGAGCGTGCCCAGCCGCGCCGCTTCGTCCTTGACCGCGTTCCAGTCGCACCACTTCGGGGCCAGGTTCTTGTACTCGCTTAAACGAGCCTCTTCCAGATCGTATGGGATGGGATCGCTCAACTGGATCTGCAACTGCTGTGTGGCCGACTCTCCGTTCGGCTGGGGATACAGACGGTCGAAAGGCCGCAAAGCCTCCACCACAGCCTCGTCGCCGATGTGCTCAGCCAGGGCCACGAAATCAAGATAGTCTCGGGTCGCGTTGCGCCTGAGGATCAACACACCCTTGATGCGCAGAATCTCGGATGGGGTGGGTATGGTCAGCTTTTCGCCAAGGATCTCGGCCTGCGTCGTTTCGAGCGGTTCATCGCGGATCAACTGCCGAACGCCGGTTTCGATGCCGTCAAGGCTACCGAGAATTTGCACCGGTCGCTGGACCCGTGCTGTTTTCCATCCAGCGACAGACTCCAGGTGCGCAAGAACCGCGTCGAATCGTTGCCGCAGATCGGGCAGGATGTGATCGGCATCCGTCGAGCGCCGATGCCCCGCATACAACGCCGCGGCCGTGCCACCCACGAGAACGGCTTCGGGAAGGATGCGCTGCAAGCGTGCCGCCGACGTCAGCACGCGCTCCCACTCAGGCAGCGAAACCGTGTCGCCGGACATACTGCGCCCAGAAGTGATGCCGCTGGGCGTAGCGCTCGGCAGCGTGAGGATGGCATACCCGCAGCACCTTGTCCGCCAGGCGCGAGTCGTTCAGGATGGCGGCGCGCAGGTCTTCCCAATCGTCCCGCTTGCCGCGGGAGATCACGTCGTCGATGGCGGCCAGGGTGTAGTCCTGATGGTTGAGGTGGCGATGTTGCATGATGGCCATTATTGCATCGGAGCGAGGGTTTGCGGCTCAATAAAACTCCGGCCCGACAAAACCCTCGATGGCCGCCGACCGGGTTTCGTGGCGCCACGCCTCGTCGTCGCCGTGCAGCTCGGACCACGGCGTCGCGTTGTAGTTGACCAGCGCCCGGCGAAAGGTCTGCTGCATGGCGCGGAGCGCTGCAGCGATGGTTTCGTGGCGCTCGAACAGGACGGGCTTTCCCGCGTCCCGATCCCAGACCCCGACCAGGAGTTGTGGGTCCTTCAGCATCGGCTCGCGGAGGTAGAAGAAGAGGCCAAGTTCCTGCGCCGTGGGCTCGCGGGATGCCAGCATCTCCCTACGCATTTCTTTGCAGGCTTTGGCGGTCTCCGGGTCGAGCCACTGCTTTTCACCGATCATGCGCAGGCCCTCGTTTCGCACGACTTCGTTGCGCGCGCGGCGGGGGGTGATGTCGCTTGGCGGATGGCGCGTCGGCGTCGTGATTTCGGTCTGGTCTGGGTTCATCATGAGATTCTCCGGTGGTTGATCTGGGCTGCGCGGTCTCTTTGAGAGTTCCATGGCGGCGCCGCGCTGTTGTAGGAGATATGCGTCAGCCCGGCGCGCTGCACCCCGATCGGAGCGCTGTGGTGCGCGTCAATGCGATCGTGGGCATTTTGGCGCTCGCGTCGCCCGCCCGGGCTGTGCGGATCGGGATCTTCGTCGGGCCCCAACTCCTGCGCCAGGTCGGACTCGATGTCGCGCGCCACTTGCTGCAGCATGTCTTCGATTTCGTCATACGCCAGTTCAGGTGCTGGTTCATCCACGTCTGGCATCAAGTCAAAGGCAGGGGCAAAGAGAATCTTTTCAATCGTTTCTTGCCCCTGCTTCGGTGGTTGGGGGTGCGGTGTGGCGTTCAACGACTGCGCCGAATTCCCACTGTTAGTGTCTTTATGGGGATTCGGCGCAGTCAGCGGGCCAAGAACAACACAAGTAGTCGGCTGTGTCCACGCATGATTCCCGTCCCTTGCCGCCATCTTTTCTTGCCCCTGTTGTGGGGTTTGGGTTGTGGTGCCACGCTGATCCGTCCAACTGCTTGCGGCGACCTCTTCTGATGCGCCCACAGGCTTATTGGTGGTATCGGCAAACCGTTCAACTGGTATCGTCGGCGAGAGTTCTTCGCTGAGCGCTCTCAGCCGCAGCCGAATCGATTCCGTCGAAGCGCTGCGACGCAAATGAATTAGCGCCGCGCGCACGCTGCGCTCGCTGACGCGGCCACCAGCGCCTTGCACCGTCGCAATAGCCTCATCCACCGCCCCTTGATCGACTTTCGGCCCCGAAATGCTGCGCGGGTTGCGCTTGCGCTCGTGGATCACGACACCGTACTTTGCCAGAGCCTCGTCCATCTCGGCGGTCTGGATGCCGCCCCAAAGATGCACCTGCAGCGGCTCGGCGTCCATCGGGCGGTTCACCGCCCTGTTCCGGCCGATGCCCTGCGCCAAGTTCTGGGCGTACTCATCGATCAACCAGGCCCTCACTTCGGGCATCACGGGCAACGGCGGACCGTCGGCATCCGGCCTGTCCTTGTCCATGGCTTTATCCCAGGCGGGCCACTGGATGTCACAGTCGGCCAAGGCTGCACGGGTGGCCGCATACAGGCCTGCAAAGGCCGTCTCTGACCAAAATGTCATACCCACGAGCGCTAGATTTCGACCACCCCAGCAGTCCAGACCGCGGTCGTGCCTTCCAAACCAGCCGATTGGCACTCCGGTGTCGGCCTCGAATTGCTGCGCGGCGACCTGTGACGCGTCGTCGGCCTGGTGCGCCTCTTGCGAGTAACGGAGATAGGCCATGTGGGTGATGATGGCCGCCGGCTGCGACAGTTGCGGCGCGATGCGGTCGCGGATTTCCTCCATATGCGCCCGCGCCTCGTCGGGGTATGTGGCTTTTTTGACGTCGCCACGGGCATACAAATGCCCGGTCATGCGCGTGACGTGCATGTTTTGGCTGGCCGTCGCCTCGTGGATGCGTCCGCCGCGCGATTGAATAAACTGGCGCATCGCCAGGCTCATTGTGGCGTCCAGGAAAATGACACTACCCTTGTCCCGCGCGTGCTCGATGACCGGGTTGGTTTCATAGGCAAATAACGTGCCTTTTTCTTGCCGCATGGTCCAGGCTTTGCAGTTGTTTGCTAGCGTGGACAGTGCCCGCAGCGGGATGAAAAAGTCGTCATCTTCGTGGGAATAGCTCACCCTCTCCCACTTTGCAGTGCCTGCGATCGATCCCCCGGCTTTCGTCACCCGTTTTTGCATGTCGATCACGCGCTGCGCGTCGAGTGGTTGATCCCCTGCGATCTGCGCGCCGATGTCACGAAAAAGCTTATCGACATCTGGCACCAGATCACGCATCAAACGCGCCAGTCTTAGTTCTTCAGCATGGACCGAAGTCAAAGAGTTTTTCTTCCCGAGCGAGGTGATCGTTTTCTCCAGGCGCTCCAGCAGACCGTCGAGCCGGTTGCGCCAAACCCTCACATCTCCGGCGTCGATCTCGACCTCGCGGGCCATGGGGATGTGCTCATCCACGACGATGAGTCTTTGGGCCTGACGCATGATCGAGCCGGACATCGGGTCAACTTCGCGCCAATCGGCCATTGCCTCACTGAAGGCGGCGATGGGCGCTACAAGAATCGGCGCGGCGAGCTGATCGGGCAGGCCACGAAAGAGAAACTGGCAGGGCGGGGTTTTGGCTGGATCCATTCCACGGGTCTTGAAGAACTCGGTCGCACGCTGGATGCGCATTTCATCTCGCGTCACGAATGTCAACACACCAGCATGGCCGCTGGGACATTTGCAGCACAACCCCTGGGCGGGTCGATGATTCTGGTCGCTCGCATCGGCAACGCGTTCCAGGCGGTAGCAGGCGTGCGCTCCTGGGTCGCATGGGGCTTCGTTGGGCTTGCTTTCAGACGGCTCCCGCCGGCCCTGGTAGACCACTGCGCCCCATGGTTTCAGCCGCTCAGAATATTCTTGGGCGAGCTGGTGGGTTGGCACCAGGATGACGAGTGGCAGGCCAGCGGCGTGCGCCTTCCCCACCAGTGGAGTGACACCCACGCTTTTGCCTAAGCCAACCGTCGCCAGGATCCCCAGCGGGGGTAGGGGCGCAGGCATCGGGCGCTTTGGCGAGCCGGCGGCTCGGGCGCGCTGGTTCGCCTGGCGGGTGTCGTCAGCCGCTGCGATTCGCGCGGCGTGCTGATTAAAGTATCCAGCCATGGCCGCCGCCATCGCGGCGCGCACGGGCTGTAACTCGACTTCGCGTGGCGCCTGTGTGTGTTTGTACGCATCCATGCCAGTTGCCCCAAGTCTGTGTTCAGAATGGGATATGGCAAAGCGCCGCAAACCGTAAAGCGCTACTTCTGGTGGATAGGCAGGCTCGGCAACGGCCAAGCCCGCCGCCAGGGTGGTGGCGGTGGGCATGGTCGGGTCCTCAGGCTTTGCAGCGGTGTTTTTTGCTCTTGCTTCCTGCCGGGCGCCCCGGCTTCCTCACCCCAAAGGCCTGTTCCAAGCTTGCAGCAGCGGCGCCCAGTGTGGCGGGACAACCGTGTTCTGAGGCCTGGAGTCTCTCGACGCTCTCGATCCAAAGCGCCCGGGCCACAACATCAGCGGGGACAGTGTGCTGCCCCTTCGCTGAGTCGATCACTGCAGCCAGTCGACCCCATCGGCTGCCTGGTGTCACCCTGCCGCGTGACAAACTTGTCGCGAGGCTGGGGCGTGCCACGCCCCACAACGATGCAATTTGCAGTCGAGTTAGCCTAAGTGGGCAGGCAGAAAGTTGAAGCGCGATAGCGATTTGCGTTTTTTGGTAAGAGATGACCTGGATTTCTTGTTCGATGTTCATGATTGTGTTCCGATAAGGCTTCGGGACACGCACTTTTTTGCGCACGCTGCTGGGTCGGGGCGCGGTACAAATCGGCATAGGGGGCGGCTCGTCAGAGCCGCACCCCTGCCACACCACCCGGCGTGCGGGTCCGCACCGGGCGGTTCGCGAGCTTGAGGTCAT